>JAJUHI010000039.1 GCA_029267955.1 Sporobacter termitidis
ACCTTGGCGGCGGGGAGCTCCAGCCCGCAGGACAGGTAGCCCCGCCCTGAAATGTCCACGGCGCACTGCACCAGCGCCTCGTCCATGGGCAGTGTGATATCGCCGTACCGGGCAATGCCGCGCATGTCGCCCAGAGCCTCGGCAAAAGCGGCGCCCAGGCACAGGCCGATGTCCTCCACGGTGTGGTGGGCGTCCACATAGGTGTCCCCCGTACAGTTAAGCGTCAGGTCAAACCGCCCGTGTTTGGCAAACAGGGTCAGCATGTGGTCGAGAAAGCCGACGCCCGTGCGGACGCTATACTCCCCGGCGCCGTCAATGTTCAGGGACAGGCTGATATCGGTCTCGGCCGTTTTACGTTTAATGTCGCTTGTACGCATCGTGCGCCTCCCTTAAGTATAGGGGACAAAACCGTCCCCCGGGCCCTGCCTTACTTCTCCAAAATTCTTTTCAGCGCTTCAACCAGCGCGTCCATCTGCGCGTCGGTGCCGATGGTAATTCTAAGATAATCCGATATGCGGGGTTTGTCAAAGTGGCGGACGAGAATCCCCAGAGCTTTTAATTTCTGATACAGCTCGCCGCCGCTCTTCCCGGGATACCGCGCGAAGAGGAAATTGGCCTTTGAATCGGTCAATTCAAAACCGAGGGCCTTCAGCGCCGCGGCCGACCGCTCCCGGGTCCTGACGATTTTACCCCGCATTTGCGTGTAATAGGGCAAATCGTCCAGGGCCGCCTCGCCCGCTATGAGCGTCTGCCGGGTCACATTGTAGGAATTGAAGGAATACCGCATCCTGTCTATATCCTCAATGAGCGCCGGCTGGCCGAAAACAAAGCCCAGCCGCGCCCCGGCCAGCGCCCAGGACTTTGAGCAGGTGTGCACCACCAGCAGGTTGTCGTACTTGCCGATGAGCCCCACGGCCGACTCGGCCCCGAAGTCCACGTACGCCTCGTCCACCAGCACCAGATTGTCCGGGTTGGACCGCACAATCCGCTCGATGTCGGAGACGGGGACGGCAAGGCCCGTGGGCGCGTTAGGGTTGGCGAGTATGACGTTCCTGCCGACGCCGCAAAAGGCCTCTATATCGACGGTGAAGTCCCCGCGGAGCGGTATTGTCTCATACGGCACGTCAAACAGAGCGCAGTACACGGGATAAAAGCCGTAGGTGATGTCCGGGAACACCGCCGGCCGCCGCCGACCGCAAAAGGCCATAAACGCCAAGGCCAGCGCCTCGTCGGACCCGTTGGCCAGAAAAATGTTTTCCGGACGAACGCCGTAAACCGCCGCCGCCTTGGCGCGCAGGGCAGACCCCAGCGGGTCGGGGTACAGCCGGAGGCGGTCTATCTCCCCGGCGGTCATGCGCGCATGGACCTTCGGGGACGGGGGATAGGGCGACTCGTTGGTATTGAGCTTGATATAGGACATGTCCGTGGGCTGCTCGCCCGGCACATAGGGCACAAGCTTCGTAAAGCGCTCGTTTAAAAACCGGCTCATACGCTGTCACCCGGCCCTTCAAAGCGGCGCGTCACCGAGCGGGCGTGGGCGTGGAGCCCCTCCGTCTCCGCAAAGCGGGCGACATCCCCGCGGACCTTTGACAGGGCCGTTTTCGTGTAATAGGTAAAGGAAGACTTTTTCACAAAATCGTCCACCGACAGGGGGCTTGAAAACCGCGCCGTGCCGTTGGTGGGCAGGATGTGGTTCGGCCCGGCGAAATAGTCGCCCAGGGCCTCCGGGCAGTACTTGCCCAGGAAGATCGACCCGGCGTTTTTAATCCCGTCCAGATAATCAAAGGGGTTGTCAACGCAGATCTCCAGGTGCTCCGGGGCGAGGGCGTTGGCGATTTCCACCGCCTGATTCAGGCTGTCCACAATAAGGATCTTGCCGTTATTGTCAATGGAGGCCCGGGCGATATCGCCGCGGGGCAGGGCGGAAAGCTGCTTTTCCAGCTCGGCGCTGACCGCCTCGGCAAGGGCCGCGCTGTCGGTGACGAGCACCGCGGCGGCGTTTTTGTCGTGCTCGGCCTGGGACAATAAGTCGGCGGCCACGTCTGACGGACGGCAGGTCCCGTCGGCAATGACGAGTATCTCGCTGGGGCCGGCTATCATGTCGATGCCCACCTGGCCGAACACCTGCTTTTTCGCCTCGGCAACGTAGGCGTTGCCGGGGCCGACAATTTTGTCCACCCGCGGCACCGTCTCCGTCCCATAGGCCAGGGCGGCCACCGCCTGGGCGCCGCCGGCCTTGATGATCCGGTGGGCCCCGCCGATCTGCGCGGCGGCGAGGATGTTGGGGCTGATGGTCCCGTCCGGCCCCGGGGGCGTGGTCGCGATCAGCTCCCGGACGCCGGCCAGCTTCGCCGGAATCAGATTCATCAGCACCGAGGAGGGGTAACTGGCCGTCCCGCCCGGAACGTATACGCCCACCCTCTCCAGGGGCAGAATCTTCTGGCCCAGCACGACGCCGTCGCCGCCGCCGGTCATCACAAAGCCGCTGCGCAGCTGGTTGCGGTGGAACGCCTCGATGTTCGCCGCGGCTTTTTTGAGAATCTCAAGAAAGCGCGGGTCCACGGCCCGGAGGGCCGCATCCCGCTCCTCGGCCGTGACCTCAAGGGCGGTCAGCTCGGCCTTGTCAAACTCCCGGGCGTATTTGTACAGCGCCGCGTCGCCCTGTTGACGGACCTCGGCAATAATCGCCGCCACTACCGGCCCCACGGACTCCAGCGCTTCGCCGCGGGTGAAGATGTCCGACGGGTCAATTTCGCTAAACTTATAGATCTTAATCATTATTATTGTCCTTTTCTGATAAAGTCCGTGACAAGACCGCACAGCCGGCCGATTTGCTCATAATTGAACTTGTAGCTGGCCTTGTTGCAGATGAGCCGGGCGCTGATGGGGAGGATGCACTCGATGACCTCAAGGTCGTTTTCCCGCAGCGTCGTCCCCGTCTCCACAATGTCCACAATAACGTCCGACAGGCCCAGGATGGGCGCGAGCTCTATGGAGCCGTTGAGTTTGATGATGTCAATCTCCCGGCTTTTGCCGCTGTAAAAGTCGGCGGCGATCCTGGGGAATTTTGTCGCCACCCGGAGCGTCCGGTCCTGGTCGTCCCGGAACCCTTTGCCCGCGGCCACGCACATGCGGCACTTGCCCACGCCCAGGTCCAACAACTCAAAAACGTCCGGGCACTGCTCCAGCAGAATGTCCTTCCCGGCAACGCCCAAATCGGCGGCCCCCCGCTCCACATAGATGGCAACATCGGAGGGCTTTACCCAGAAATAGCAGACGCCCGTATCCTCGTTTTCAAAGATCAGCTTCCGGTTGTTCTCCAGAATGGAGGGGCACCCGTAGCCGACCCTCTCAAATATCTCATATACCTGTTCGCCCAGCCGGCCCTTCGGCAGGGCGATGTTAAGCATTCGGCCCAATGGTCTCAAGCCTCCCGTCTTTCAGCTGCATCAGCTGACGGTATTTGACCGCGTCCGGTTTGCCCCGGCAGGCCCGCACGCTGTACAGGCCGGACAGTTCCTTTACCGTCCGGGCCAGGGCAGCCGCGTCCGTCGTGTCGTCGTATAAAAGCAGCACATCCACGTCGTAATCCCGCTTTTCCTCCTCGAAGCGCTCCAGCAGGTCGATGTAGACGGCAAAGCCGATGGCCCCCGCCGCTTTCCCGAACTGCCGCATCAGGTTGTCGTACCGGCCGCCGGACAGGATGCCGGTGGGAATCCCGTCCACAAAGCCCTGAAAGATGATGCCGTTATAGTAATTCATGTCGTTGACGATGGAGAAGTCCAGGCAAATGCCGCCGGAAGCGCCCAGGGCTCGGACGGTTTCGTAGACGCGCTCTAATTCGCCCAGCGCTTCGTCCGTCTTTTCGCAGCAGCTGATTTCACGCAGGACGGGGACCGACGTCTCAAAGGGGCCGTACAATGCCGCCAGCTTCATGAGCTTTTCCACGGCGTCGCCGCCCAGGCCGTACTGCGCCCCCAGCTTTTCGATTTCCGGCGCGTTTTTTTCCGAGACGCACCGCACCAGGGGGCCTTTCTGCGCCTCGGTAACGCCCAGGTGCTCCAGCAGGCCGCTCAAAAACCCCATGTGGGAGAGGTCGAGGGACGTGCTGCCGCTGATGGTCTGCAGGCTCTTGTCGGCCAGCATGATCACCTCGCTCATGGAGTACAGGTCAATGTCGCCGATACACTCCAGCCCCACCTGCATCCGCTCCTTGAACTCATGCCCGGTATGGGAGATCCGGTAGACATTTTCATTATAAAAGTATTTGTACAGGGTTTCGTCGCAGTCCTTTGTGTTCTTGACAATGGACAGCGTCACGTCCGGCTTGAGGGCCAGCAGCCGGCCGCTCAAGTCGGTAAAGGTGATGATGTGCTCCGACGCGAGAAAGCTCTTGTTCCGGACGTACAGGTCGTATTCCTCGAATTTGCTCATCTTGTACTGGGCATACCCGTACCGCCTGTACAGCGCGCGCAGGTTCATCATCGCTTTTTCCTGGTTTTTTAAAACATCCTCTGAAAAGGTCATGGCTCCCCCCATCCGTCAGGCTGATATGGTGCTTGCGCCGGGACAGCCCTATGACGGTACTCTCATGATAGCACACTTTAGCATATTAATCAAGTAATTCGGTAATGTGTTATATAATCTATAATTTACAGAATCCTGCCGGTGATTTATGCAAAATCACCAAGCCAAGCGTATGGCGGCCCAATCTCTTGGGAGTCATGACGCCTTTCCAATTGCCGCGCCAGTTGTTACAATATAATTAAAGTACGGATGAAAGCGAGGGGCCCAAATGGCTTTTTGTATCGGAGAAAACCACATTTCATACAAGGAGAACGACGAGGTTTTGGCTGAGGTTGCGTTTCCGCCCGCCGGCATCGGCATCGTGGATATCTGCCACACCCGCGTGGACAGCGCCTTACGGGGCAAGGGCATGGCCGGCCAGCTGCTGGAGCGCGCGGTGGCGGAGCTGCGCCGGACAAAGCGCAAGGCGGTGGTAACCTGCAGCTACGCCGAAAAATGGTTTGCCGAGCACCCCGAATGCGCGGACGTGCTGGCGGAAGAAACTTAACGCGCAGGCGGCGCTTCGGCGCATTGTTAACGATTTAACAAAGTAGCTCGAAATGTGCCGAAATTAGAAAATTGGGCTATTTTTTAGTTTGCAGACATCCGTTACAATATCGTTAAAATTATATCAATGTAACCAAAATTACCACAATATAATTGTGCAGATTGGCCCAAACAGGCTTGACATTTGTAGATATTGAACCATATAATTGAGTGGATTATGATCAAATTGACAAAATAGAATCGATTTTTGAAGAAATACAAAGCTGACATGTCGCCGCAGGTCCAGGGCGCGGCAACGCAGCTTGAGGAGGCATTTCTATGAGTTGCAACAACTGCCAGGGAGAAAGCAAATACTTCGAGGCGTTTGAGCGCATCATGGCAGAGCACTACCATGGCAGCGAATCAGACCTGATCCCCATCCTGCAAAAGCTCCAGGGCGCTTACGGCTATCTGCCGAAGGACATCATAACGCGCCTGAGCGAAAGAACCGGCATTTTCAGCACGCAGATTATGGGCGTCGCCACGTTTTACTCCCAGTTCCGCCTGCAGCCCACCGGGGAGAAAACGATTAAAATCTGCTTCGGCACCGCCTGTCACGTCAACGGCGCGGAAAAGGTTGCCGACGCCCTGTGCGACGAGCTGAAAATCGAGATGGGCGGCACCACGCCCGACAACAAGTTCACGCTGGAATCCGTGGCCTGTCTGGGCTGCTGCAGCCTTGCCCCGGTCATGATGATCGGCGATGAAACATACGGGCGCCTGACGCCGGACAAGGCGCGGAAAATCATCAGAGAACTCTATGCGAAAGGAGACCAGGCATGAAAATCATCATCGGTCTCGGCAGCTGCGGCATCGCGGCCGGCGGCCTGAAGGTCAAGGAAGAGTTTTTGCGTCTCGTGCAGGGCAATCCCGGCGCCGACGTCACCATGGCCGAAACGGGCTGCATGGGCATGTGCTATAAAGAAGTGATGGTGGAGATTGTCGACAATGACGGCAACAGCACCATTTACGGCGAAGTCAACGAGGACAGGGCGCGGCAGATTTTTGAGAGCCATGTCCTGGCCGGCAAGCCTGTTACCGAGTTTATCGTGCGCTCTAGCACGCAGGAAACCGAGCACGACAGCTTCTTTGCCAAACAGGAGCGCATTGTTCTGGCCCGCTGCGGCCACATCGACCCCGAATCCATCGACGAGGCGCTCCAGTGGGACGCCTATAAGGGCCTTGAAAAGGCCCTGAAGGAAATGACGCCGGACGAGGTCATCGAAGAGGTCTTAAAATCCGGCCTCAAGGGCCGCGGCGGCGCCGGATTCCCCACGGGCCAGAAGTGGAAGTTCGCGCGGGCGCCCCAGTCCGAGAAAAAGTACATCATCTGCAACGCCGACGAGGGCGACCCGGGCGCCTTCATGGACCGCAGCGTCCTGGAGGGCGACCCCCACGCCGTGCTGGAGGGTCTGTTGATCGGCGGTTACGCCATCGGCGCCGACGAGGGCTATATCTACTGCCGCGCCGAGTACCCCATCGCCATCAAGCGCTTGAACATCGCCATCGAGCAGGCCAAGGCCCGCGGCTTTCTGGGCAACAACATCCTTGGCACCGGCTTTAACTTCAACATTAAAATAACGGAAGGCGCCGGCGCCTTTGTCTGCGGCGAGGAGACGGCGCTGATCGCCTCCATCGAGGGCCAGCGCGGCATGCCCCGCATGCGCCCGCCCTTCCCGGCCAACAAGGGTCTGTTCTCCAAGCCCTCCAACATCAACAACGTGGAAACCCTCGCCAACATCGGCTGGATCATCCGGAACGGGGCGGACGCCTTTGCCTCCTTCGGCACCGCCAAGAGCAAGGGCACAAAGGTCTTTGCCCTGGCGGGCAAGATTGCCCGCGGCGGCCTGGTGGAGGTGCCCATCGGCATCCCGCTGAAGGATATTATCTTCGACATCGGCGGCGGCACCGCCTCCGGCAAGGCCTTTAAGGCCGTCCAGATGGGCGGCCCGTCCGGCGGCTGCATCCCCGCCTCCCTCATCGACACCACCGTCGACTACGAGGAGCTCAACGCCACCGGCGCCATTATGGGCTCCGGCGGCATGATCGTCATGGACGAGGACAACTGCATGGTGGACATTGCCCGCTACTTCCTCAACTTTACCCAGAGCGAATCCTGCGGCAAGTGCACCTACTGCAAAATCGGCACCAAGCGCATGCTGGAGATCCTGACCCGGATCACGGAAGGCAACGGCGCCGAAGAGGACATCAACAAGCTTCTGGAGCTGGCCGAGCAGATCAAGAAGAACTCCCTGTGCGGCCTGGGCCAGACGGCCCCGAACCCGGTGCTGACGACGCTGCGCTACTTCAGGGACGAGTACGAGGCCCACATCCGCGACAAGAAATGTCCGGCAAAGCAGTGCAAGGCCCTCATTAAATTCACCATCAATCAGGACAAGTGCGTGGGCTGCACCCTCTGCGCCAAAAACTGTCCCGTCAAATGCATCTCCGGAGCGGTCAAGACCCCCCATACCATCGATCAGTCGATTTGCACCAAGTGCGGCACCTGCAAGGCCGTGTGCAAGTTCGGCGCCGTATCGGTAGACTAACGGAAAGGAGCTCGGAGTAAATGAAAATGCTGAATATCACCATCAACGGCAAGCCTTATCAGACCGAGGCCGGCAAAACCATCCTCCAGGCCTGCCGTGACCATAACGTCCCCATTCCGACTCTTTGCCACGACGACCGGCTCAAGCCCTTCGGCTCGTGCCTGCTCTGCCGCATCGAGGTCAAGGGCGCGCGCGGCACCATGCTCGCCTGCGGCACGGAAGTCACCGAGGGCATGGAGATCACAACGGAAAGCGACGCCATTTCCGCAGCCCGGAAAATGAATATCGAGCTGCTTTTGTCCCAGCACCACGGCGACTGTATCGCCCCCTGCTCGCTCACGTGCCCGGCCAACATCGACGTTCAGGGCTATATCGCCCATATCGCCAACGGCCAGTACCGGGAGGCCCTTGAACTGATTAAAGACCGCAACCCGCTGCCCGTGGTCTGCGGCCGCGTCTGTACCCGCCCCTGCGAGGACGCCTGTCGGCGGAATCTGGTGGACGAGCGCGTGGGCATCGACTACCTCAAGCGCTTTGTGGCCGACCTGGACCTGGAAAGCGCCGTGCCGTACCTGCCGGAAAAGAAACCCGCCACCGGGAAAAAGGCCGCCGTCATCGGCGCCGGCCCGGCCGGGCTCACCTGCGCCTGGTATCTGGCGGCCCAGGGCCACGAGGTCACCATCTTTGAAAAGCACCCCAAGGGCGGCGGTATGCTCCGTTACGGCATCCCGGCCTACAGAATGCCCCGGGATGTGCTGGACAGGGAAATCGACATCATCCGCAAGCTGGGCGTGGAGATCCGCTACAACACCGAGTTCGGCAAGGACGTCACCTGGGACTCCCTGAAGAAAGAAGGCTACGGCGCGCTGTTCCTGGGCGTCGGCAGCCAGGTGGGCCAGCCTCTGGGCTGCAACGGCGAGGATATCTGCTACACCGGCATCCTGCGGGGCGTTGACTTCCTGGGCCGCGTGGGCAGCGGAGAGAAAATTGATTTCACCGGCAAGACCGTCATGGTCGTCGGCGGCGGCAACACCGCCATCGACGCCGCCCGGACCTCCCTGCGCCTGGGCGCCGAGAAGGTCGTGCTTGTCTACCGCCGGGGCAGGAGCGAAATGCCGGCCCATGTGGCGGAAATTGAAGAAGCCGAGCTGGAGGGCGTCACCTTCGAGCTGCTGGCCAACCCCAACAGGGTCTGGCCGGAGAACGGCAAGGTGGTCGTGGAGCTCCTCAAAATGGAGCTGGGCGAGCCGGACGAATCCGGCCGGCGGTCCCCGGTGCCGAAGGCGGGCTCGGAGTACGCCATGACGGTGGACGTGGTAATCGCCGCCCTGGGCCAGACGCAGGACCTGTCCTTTATTAACGATACATTCTCCCTGGCCACGGAGAAAAAACGCATCGTCGCCGACGAGGCGCTGATGACCACGAATATCGACGGCGTGTTCGCCGGCGGCGACGTCGTGACGGGCCCCCAGACGGCCATCAAGGCCATTGCCGCCGGCCGCCGGGCCGCCATGGCCATGGACCAGTACCTCTCCGGCAAGCCGCTGGAGAAGCCCAAAGCCTACTACAACCACACCAAGGGCAAAACGCTCAAGGATGTGGATAAAACCGAGTTTGAAGCGTACGAGAAGATCGCCAAAGAGCGCATGCCGATGCTGCCGGAAAAGGAGCGGAAGCACAACTTTAAAGAAGTCGAGCTCGGCTTTACCGAAGAGCAGGCCCTGCGCGAGGCAAGGCGCTGCCTGTCCTGCGGCTGTCAGGACGTCAGGGAGTGCAAGCTCCGCGATTACGCCACGGAGTTCAAGGCCGAGCAGTACCGCTTCTCCGGCGCTTATAAAAAGCACCCCATCGACGAAAGCCACCCCTATCTGGTGCGGGACCGCAACAAGTGCATCATGTGCGGCCGCTGCATCCGCATCTGCACGGAGGTCCAGGGCGCGGGCGCCCTCGGCTTCGTCTCCCGCGGCTTCAGCGTGACGGTGGAGCCGAGCTTCAGCCGGCCCTTCGGCGAGGAGCCCAACTGCATCCGCTGCGGACAGTGCGTTTCCTCCTGCCCGGTGGGCGCCCTGACCGAAAAAGCCCCGCTTGTCAAGCCCGGCCCCTTCGGCGAAAAGACGACGGACTCCATCTGCTCCTTCTGCGGCGAGGGCTGCACCATTGAGCTGCGCACCGCCGGCAACAAACTTGTCCGCGTCACCTCCAACACGGAAAAGGGCGTCAACAACGGCAACCTCTGCGAGTTTGGCCGGTTCTGCAATGCGTATCTCAACGATGCCGAGCGCCTGCGCGCGCCGAAGGTGAAGAAAAACGGCGTCTGGACGGAGGTCTCTCTGGAGGAGGCCCTTGAGGCCGCCGCCGCGGGTTTGAAAAAGGCCGGTAAAGACACGGCCCTGTACCTCTCCGGCAGCGCCTCCAACGAGGAAGCGGCCCTGCTCCGGAACATTGCCGACACGCTGGGCGCCGCCAACGTCTTAAGCTTCGGCGTCGAGCCTGTGGCGGGCATGTTCTATCAGATGTATCCGCAGCTGGCCGTCTCCGGCATCCGCGAGCTCAAGGAAAAGGACCTCTACGTTGTCCTGGGCGCCAACCTGGAGCGCATTCACACGAATGCCTACGTGGCCGTGCGCCTGGCCCGGCGGAGCGGTGTGCCCGTCATTACCGGCGACACGCTGACGGCCGAGATGGCCGACAAGGTCAAGGCCGCCAAAGCCCCGGTGTTCTTCTTCGGCTTCCAGCCGGACGCCGCGGTGCTGAAAGAGGCTGTGGCCCTGGCTCTGGAAACCGGCGCGAAGATCTACATCCCCGGCTCCGCCAACACGCGCGGCGTCTCCCGGTACCTGGCTCTTGACAAGTGCGCCGCCGGCCCGGCCGAGGCGGGCGCCAAGGCCGCCCTGTTCTTCGGCGAGGACCCGGTGGGCTGCGGCAACGACCGCGCCGCGACGCTGATAAAGAACGCGGACTTCACCGTCGTCTTCGACAAGTACATGACCGAGACGGCCAATCTTGCCGACGTGGTCATCCCCATGACCGCCGTGGCCGAAAACTGCGGCACCTTTGAAAACGTCTACGGCGACGTGCAGCGCTTCAATAAGGCGCTGGAGACCGGCACGGAAAACGCCGCCGCGCTCGCCGAGCTTCTGGGGCGTCTGGGCGGCAAGCCGTCCGCACCCGCCGGACAGACGACGGTCAAAGAAATCATCGATACAAAGGAACACACCAATTTCCACGCCGACGTTGTCTTTGCCAAGGTCATGAAGGCGCGGGAAGCGTTGAAGTAAAAAACTGTCGAAAAACCCGCTACGCTGGGCTTTTTCGACAAAAACGGAAGAAAGATGTCGCCGCTGCGGCGGCTCTAGAGGTAACGGGTGGCAGAAGTAAATTCCGCCACCCGTTGAAATTTGACCTTTTTTGTCTCTGTCGCACGCCCGCGCACTCCGCCGACAAAAAAGCTTTTCGCCTCCGGCGAAAAGGACGGGAGTTACGTATAGGGCTTTGTCGATAAGCTCAACTGCCGGCTCACATCAGCCGGCAGTTTTTTATTTTCGACGGGCAGCCCTGCAGGGGGTTGTCCGTGTTTTTTATGCCGTCATCCCCGGACGCCGGCTCAATTATCCAGTATTGTTAATGTTTTAACTAAAATTATTTGACCGCGGCGGTATTGTTTTGTTATAATTTTAACATTCTTTAAAGATTTCTTTTGTATTATGATATATATAAAGACAATCAACTTGTTCTGTGTTATACTCAATGTCGGAAATTCCGGAAAATTGTAATTGTGAGCCACTCATAACAAACGCAAGCCCCCGAGTCCAGATTTGAAAGGAAGAGAATGGTGAGCAGGCTAAACATCATGACTCCCAGCACCGCGCAGCTGACACTGGAACGACTGTATGAAGACGTCGCACGCCGGGTACAGTCGGGCCCCTCCGCTATCTGCCCGATCGATATGGCGGCATCGTTTGTCAAGGTATGTCAGGCGCAGTCCTGCGGCAAATGCGTCCCCTGCCGCGTCGGGCTGAACAACCTTGTCAATCTGATGGAGTCCGTTCTGGACGGCAAGGCGAAGATGGGTACCATCGCCCTGATCGAAAATACCGCGCAGGTCATTTCCGACACCGCGGACTGCGCCATCGGCTATGGTGCGGCCGATTACATACTCCACAGCATCAAAGCCTTCCGCCCCGATTACGAGCACCACATCAACCGGGGCAGGTGCAGCGAGCGCTTCGAGCAGGCCGTCCCGTGCATCTCAAAGTGTCCGGCCCACGTGGAGGTGCCCGGCTACCTCACCCTGGTGGGCGAAAAGCGGTACGCCGACGCCATCCGCTTAATCCGCAAGGACAATCCCTTCCCCTGCGTGTGCGGCTACGTCTGCGAGCACCCCTGCGAGACGCGGTGCCGCCGCGCTCTGGTTGACGACGCCATCAATATCCGCGGCATCAAGCGCTTTGCCGCCGACAACGCCGGTATCGTGCCGCCGCCCCCCTGCCTGCCTTCGACGGGCAAAAAGGTCGCCGTCATCGGCGGCGGCCCCGCCGGACTGACAGCGGCTTACTTCCTGCAGCTGATGGGCCACAGCGTCACGGTATTTGAAAAACGCATGAAGCTTGGCGGCATGCTGCGGTACGGCATCCCCAGCTATCGCCTGCCCAGGGAAAAGCTCCAATATGACCTGGACGCGATCATCGCGACCGGCGTCCAGATCAAGCTCAACACGGAGATCGGCCGGGACATCAGCTTCAACGACATCCGACGGCAGTTTGACGCCGTTTACATCGCCATCGGCGCCCACGCGGACAAAAAGCTCAAAATCGCCGGCGCAGACAAAAAGGGCGTCATCTCCGCCGTGGAGTTCCTCCGGGGCATCGGCGACGAGACGATTCCGGACTTTACGGGCAAAAAAGTGGTCATCGTCGGCGGCGGCAACGTGGCAATGGACGCCGCCCGCGTCTCCGTCCGGCTGGGCGCCGAGAAGGTCAGCGTGATTTACCGCCGGCGGGAGCGGGATATGACGGCGCTGCCCTCCGAGGTGGAGGAGGCCATCGCCGAGGGCGTTGAAATCCTGTCCTTGAACGCGCCGGCCGGCATCGACTACGACGATAACGGCAATGTGACCGCCTTCCGCGCCAAGCCGCAGATGGTGGGCAAAATCGGCGAGGACGGCCGCCCCGTGCCCGTGGACGCCAAGCTGCCGGAAATCTCGGTCCCCTGCGACATTATCATTGTGGCCATCGGCCAGGACGTGGAGTCCCGCCACTTTACCGAGTGCGTCGTCCCCGTGGAATGGGGCACGCTGGTCACCAGCGACACCGCGGCGGTGCCGAACATGCCCGGCGTTTTCGCCGGCGGCGACTGCGCCAGCGGCCCGGCGACCGTCATCAAGGCCATTGAAGCCGGCAAGGTGGCGGCGGCCAACATCGACGAATACCTTGGCTTCAAGCACAAGCTGGAGGTCAATATCGACATTCCCTTCACAGCGCTGCGTGAAAAGCCGTCCATCGGCAGAATCGAACTGACCGAACGCGAGGCCGGCGAAAGAAAGAAGAACTTTGAACTGGCCGAAAACGGCATGACCCGGGAAGAGGTGGCGCAGGAATGCAGCCGCTGCCTGCGGTGCGACCGCTTCGGATTCGGAGCTCTTGGGGAGGTAAATGCGACATGGTAAAGCTGACAATCGACAATCTTCCGGTGGAAGTCCCCGAGGGGACGACGATTCTGGACGCGGCGAAGACCGTCGGCGTCTTCCTGCCGACGCTCTGCTACTTGAAGGGCATCAACGATATCGGCGCCTGCCGGGTCTGCGTGGCGGAAATCGAAGGCCGGAAAAAGCTTGTCACCACCTGCAATACCCCCGTCAGCGAGGGCATGGTTGTAAAAACAAACAGCCCCCGGGCCCGGGAAGCCCGGCGGGTCAACGTCCAGCTCATCCTCTCCCAGCATGAAACCAACTGTCCCACCTGCATCCGCAGCACCAACTGCGGTCTGCAGAAGCTGGCCAACGACCTGGGCATCATCTCCCAGCCCTATACCAAGGAGGTCCCCGAGAAGAAGTGGGACATGACCTTCCCGCTCATCAAGGACGATTCCAAATGCATCAAATGCATGCGGTGCATCCAGGTCTGCAAGCAGGTGCAGAGCATCGGCATCTGGGGCCTTGACAACACCGGCGCCAGAACCACC
>JAJUHI010000040.1 GCA_029267955.1 Sporobacter termitidis
ACGCCCCGGGAAGGCACCACGACCTACAGCGATCTGATCTTCGGCGATATCACCGTGGAGAACAAGACCCTGGACGATATGGTGCTCATCAAGAGCGACAATCTGCCCACCTACAACTTTGCCAACATCATCGACGACCATCTGATGGGGATCACCCATGTGGTCCGGGGGACGGAGTATCTGGCCTCCGCGCCCAAGTATAATATCCTCTATGACGCGCTGGGCTGGGAAAAGCCCGCCTATATCACCGTGTCCCTCATCATGCGCGACGCCCACCACAAGCTCTCAAAGCGCCACGGCGACGGCACCTATGAGGACCTGCTGAATAAGGGATACCTGTCCGAGGCCGTCGTCAACTACGTGGCCCTGCTGGGCTGGAGCCCCGGCGGCGAGCGGGAGATTTTCTCCCTTTCGGAGTTGACGGAGGTCTTTGACATCAGGGGCATCTCAAAATCCCCGGCCATCTTTGACATCAACAAGCTCACCTATTTCAACGGCGAGTACATCCGGGCCATGGAACCGGCGGCCTTCGCCGAGCTGGCCGCGCCCTATATCCGACAGGCCGTTAAGAACCCGCAGGCCGACATCGCCGGCATCGCGGCGCTCCTGCAGCCCCGCTGCGAGGTGCTGACGGAGATTCCGGGCAAGATCGATTTTTTCGACGCGCTGCCGGAGTATCCGGTGTCGCTGTACGTGCACAAAAAGTCCAAGACCGACGAAACGGTCTCCCTGCAGATGCTCAAAGCCGTCCGCCCCGTACTGGAGAACCTTCAGGACTGGACCCGCGACGGGATTCACGCGGCGCTGACGGCCCTTGCCGAAACGCTCGGCGTCAAGAACGCGACGCTGATGTGGCCGCTGCGGATTGCCGTGACCGGCAGGGAAGTGACGCCGGGCGGCGCGGTGGAGATCGTCAGCCTTCTGGGCAAGGCGGAGACCCTGCGGCGCATCGATACGGGCATCGACAAGCTCTCGGGCGCCACCGCTTAAGGCGCCCGGTCCGATGATGCAGTAACAGCTTACAGCAGGGGAGGCAACCATATGAAAAAACCGACGAAAAAGCTGCTCGTTTTCCTCATTGCGCTTGCCGTCGTCATCATTGCCGGCGTAGTTGTGCTGCTTTTGGCGTCTCCGGGAGACGATGCGCCGGGCAATACGGAAACGCCGCCGGTATCCGCCGGTGACCCGTCGCCGTCGCCGTCCGAAACCGCCTCGCCCTCACCGTCTGACGACGAAGGTATCGTTACGACAAAGCAAACCGTGGAAGGCACTGTTTTTACAGTCGCCCAGGCTCCCGGAGGCTTTACCTATTCGTTTCTCCTGGCCCCGGATACCTGTAGCTTTGAAGGCGACGCCGCCGACGTGCGGCTGACCGCCGATGCCGACAGGAACGATTTTATCAACATCACCTACCGCGAAGGCACCACCCCCGCGGCGCTGGCGCCGCGGATTATGGACGGCTACGTCAAATACAACGAGTTTGAGCAGTCGGGCCTGAACAACATCCCCGGCACGGACGTGGCCGGGGAGACCGTGGAAGCCAGCGACGGCAGCACCGTGGTCAAGGCGTGGCTGGTAAAGGCCGAGGGCGGCGTTCTGGCCGTCGTCCTCCGGCACGACGTATCGGACCCGCAGAACGAGACGGCCGTGCTGTACGATGTGCTCAAAACCTTGAAAATAGCCGAATAGCGCCGGACGCGCCAGATATTGCATTTCATACCATGCCCCTATATGGATACGATATAACCGTAACCATATAGGGGCATTTTCCTTATATGGCAATCCACAAGCAAGCGGGGTAATCGACAGAGATGAGAAGAAAGAAGAAAATTGTGCTGATTACAAGCTATATTCTGGCCGCTTTCGCCGCGATGGGCGGCCTGGCCTTGTCCAACTACGCCCAGGCGGCCGATTACAAGCTGCAGCTGGAAAACACCTACCGGCACGCCTTTGCCGAGCTTGTATCCAGCGTCAGCGAGCTGGACACAGCGCTGCAGAAATCTCTGTACGCCACGTCGCCGGAGCTTCTAAGCGCCGTCTGCACGGAGGTCTACGGCAAGGCCCTGTCGGCGCAGTACGCCCTCTCCGAGCTGCCCTTTAACGCCTATGAATTTGAGAATACATCGGGCTTTATCACAAAAACCGGCGATTACGCCTTTGCGCTGTCCAAAAAAGCCGGTTCCGGCGAGGCGGCCGGCGAGGAGACGTATCAAAACCTCGCCAAGCTGTCCGAGGCGGCGTCGGTCCTGGCTGCAAACCTCAACGAGCTGATGGCCGAGATTGACAAGTCGGGCATCTCCTTAGGCCGCATGCGGGAATTGTCTCTGGAGGCCGCCGAGGCCGGCGACGCGGCCACAAAGGATATCCTCACAGACAGCTTCACCTCCATGGAAGGCGAGTTCCCGGAGACGCCGTCGCTTATTTATGACGGCCCGTTTTCCTCCCACATCAGCGGCCTCAAGCCGAAGCTGTTGGAGGGTAAAAACGAGGTGACCCAGGAGGAGGCCCTGGACATTGCCGCAGACTTTATGGGCATTTCCAAGAGCATTCTGAAATCCGACGGCGAGCGGGGCGGCAATCTGCCCGTGTATATCTTTTACGCCAACACCGACGGCGGCACCGTCAGCATCGAGGTGACGAAGCAGGGCGGCTATGTGACCTCCGCCTTTAACTCCCGGCTTGTCCAAAACGCCCTCATCGAGCCCAAGGACGCTCTTAAAATCGCCGACCGTTTTCTTGAAAAGAACGGGTACAAGAGCATGAAGCACAGCTATCAGCTCAACGAAAACAATATTCTCGTCATCAATTACGCCTATACGAAGGACGGCGTCATCTGTTACCCGGATCTGGTCAAGGTCTCCGTGGCGCTGGACAACGGCAAAATCGTCGGCTTTGAAAGCCAGAGCTATGTGATGAACCACACAGACCGGACGATACCCCAGCCCGCCGTGGACGAAGCGACGGCCCGGCAGAAGGTTTCCAGCCACCTCAAGGTCCTCTCCCACAACATGGCGATCATCCCCACTGACGGCAAAAACGAGGTCTTCTGCCATGAGTTCAAATGCGAAAATGACAACGGCAGCCACTATATTGTCTACGTCAACGCCGAAACCGGCAGGGAGGAGCGCATCCTCATCCTGATTGAAAGCGACAACGGCACGCTGACCATATAAAGACTATATAAAACCCGCAACACCCGCGCCCATCACGGCGCGGGTGTTGTTAAGTCAAAATGTACAAAAATAGTGGGAATAATTTTAGCAGATTTATCTGATAAAAAGAAATTTGGACAATTGTAAAATGCTGTCTGCGCAGACGGCAAAATGTGACGACAATATCTTCAAATGCAAAAAGTTAACTTTATCTAACAAGGAGGATATGCGTATGAAGCGGTTTGTTGATATGAAGATATCAAAAAAGCTTGTTACCGGCTTTCTGATAATTTCCTTAATCGGGACATTCATCGGCGCTGTCGGACTCACCGGCTTGTATCGGCTGTGGCGGGAGGACAAGCGTATCTACGAGGAAAACACCCTGGCGTTGGAGAACGCGGGCAGCGCGTCAACGACCTTCGTACTGATCCGCTATAATACATACAAGCTGTCGGTGGTGGAGGACAAGACGTCCTTAAAAGCGATCGCGGCGGATAACGCGGAGCTGATCAAGGACTTGGAGGAATATATCCGGCGCTGCGACGCGGCGCTTGAAAACCAGACCTTCAAGGCCGCGTTGGGAGAGCTTGCCGGCGAGTGGGAAAACGCCTACCGCCCGGATATGGAAAAGCTGACCAACCTGGCGCTGGCCGGCGACAGCGCGGGCGCTAAGGCCCTGGTGCCGGACCTGGCGGCCCTGGGCACGGAGATGTTTGAAGAGTTTGTCTCTTTTCTTGCCCTGTTGTCCGAGGACGCCGCCCGGACGGCCGCCAACAATGAAACAACGGCTCTGACCGGCGGGATCGCCATCGCGGCGATGACGGTTATCGGCCTTGTCACCTCGGTGCTTCTGGCCCTCTATATCGCGCGCATTATCAGCAAGCCGCTGGTGGGCATCGTCAAAGCGGCCGACCGATTAGCGGCGGGGGATATTGACATCGGGCAGGACGCGGCCCTCTCCCGGCAGGACGAAATCGGCAGCCTGGCTGTTGCCTTTGACCAGCTGGTTACCGCCACAAAGCGGCAGGTTGAAACCACCGGCCGCATCTCCCGGGGCGACCTCACCGCAGAAGTTGTCCTGCGCTCCGACAAAGACAGGCTGGGCATCGGCCTGTCCCAGCTGGTGACCGGGCTGCGGGAGCTGGTTTCCTCCATTTACAGCGCCGCCGAGCAGGTGTCCAGCGGCTCGGCGATGCTGTCAAACCTGAGCATGGACCTGTCCCAGGGCGCCACCGAGCAGGCCAGCGCCGTCCAGCAGCTGTCGGCCACCCTGGAGGAGTTTGCCGCCCAGACGGCCGCCAACGCCCAAAACGCCGGGGAGGCCAGCGAGCTGGCAAACGCCTCGAGGCAATATGCCGAGAGCAGCACCGGCCAGATGCAGTCCATGCTCCACGCCATGGACGAGATCAACGCCTCCTCCGGGAATATCAGCAAGATTGTCAAGGTCATTGACGATATCGCCTTCCAGACGAACATCCTGGCCCTCAACGCCGCGGTGGAAGCGGCCCGGGCCGGCCAGCACGGCAAGGGATTTGCCGTCGTGGCCGATGAGGTCCGGACCCTTGCCGCCAAGTCGGCCGCCGCGGCCAAGGAGACCACCGATATTATCCAGGGCTCCATGAAGACCGTCGCCTCGGGCATGGAAATCGCCGCCCGGACGGCGGAGTCCCTCAACCGGATTGTGGAACAAATCGAGCGCATCGCCGAGCTCAACAACGCCATCGCCGAGGCTTCAAAGCAGCAGGCGGCCGGCATCGAGCAGGTCAATCAGGGCATCTCCCAGGTGTCCGTGGTGGTGCAGACCAACGCGGCGACGGCGGAAGAGAGCGCCGCCGCCAGCCAGGAGCTGTCCAGCCAGGCCGAGCAGCTGAAGGAGATTGTCAGCGTGTTCAAAGTCAATGGCGCGGGCAACGCCGCCGCCGGTACGATGCCGTCCATCAATCTCGGCGAGTGTCCGCGGGCGCCGCTCAGGGGATCCGCCCGCCGCTTGGGCGACAGCGACTTCGGCAAATACTAAGCAATAAAAAACCGGACAGCGATCAAGCTGTCCGGTTTGGTTTAATTCCCTGAATACCGCTCCAAAAACTGCTTTGTCCGGCTCTCCTTCGGGTGGACGAAAATCTCCTCCGGCGTGCCGTATTCCACAACGACGCCGTTGTCGATGAACAGCACCTTGTCGGATACCTCCCGGGCAAACTGCATTTCGTGGGTGACAATGACCATGGTGGTCTTTTTATCCGCCAGGCCCCGGATGACCCTTAAAACCTCGCCGGTCAGCTCCGGGTCCAGGGCCGAGGTGGGCTCGTCAAAGCACAGAATGTCCGGCCCCTGCGCCAGCGCCCGGGCGATCGCCACGCGCTGCTGCTGCCCGCCGGACAGCTGGTGGGGGTAAAAGTCCAGCTTGTCAGATAAGCCCACCTGCTCCAAAAGCGCCCGGGCGTTTTGATCGATCTCGGCCAGTATCGCCTTGCGGTTTTCCTTGTAATCCGGGCGCTCTCTGGCCAACAGCTCGCCGGCCAGGGTCACATTTTTCAGCGCCGTATACTGGGGGAACAGGTTGAAGGACTGGAACACCAGGCCGAAATGCAGGCGTTTTCTGCGGATCTCCCTTTCAGTGAAGGAGGACGGGTTGTCGCCGTCGAAGATGACTTCTCCGCCGACGCTGATGGTGCCGCCGTCGGCGATTTCCAGAAAGTTCAGGCAGCGCAGCAGCGTCGTCTTGCCGCTGCCCGACGAGCCGATGATGGCCAGCGACTCGCCCTTTTCCAGTGAAAAATCGATACCGTTTAAAACCCAGGCGCCGTCAAAGCATTTTTTGATACCGCGCACTTCTAAAATGGCCATAACAGCGCCTCCTTAAACCTTAAAGTAACTGAGCTTGCGCTCAATATAGCCGAACAGCAGCGTCAGAATGCCGCAGAACAGCAGATAGAACGCGCCTGAGTAAAACAGGGGCCAGATGATGGCCTCCAGCTTGATAAAGGCTTCCGCCTCCATGATGATTTCGCGAACGGCGATGACGCGGGCCAGCGAGGTGTCCTTGACCAGGGTGATGATTTCGTTGGACATGGGCGGCACGATGCGTTTGACAACCTGCAGCAGGATGACCCGGAAAAAAATCTGCGTGCGGGTCATGCCCAGAACCTGGCCGGCCTCATACTGGCCCTTCGGGATGCTTTCGATGCCGCTGCGGTAGATTTCTGAAAAATAGGCGGCGTAGTTGATGACAAAAGCAATAAGAACGGCCTGAATACGCGGGAAGGAGGCCCAGCCGAAAATGAGCCCGGGTCCGTAAAAGACGATGATGACCTGCAGCATCAGCGGGGTGCCCCGGATAATCCATACCAGCGTTTTTGTCAGCCATCTCAATGGCGCCAGCCGGCTCATGGAGCCGAAGGAGATGATCAGCCCCAGAGGGATGGCCAAAATCAGCGTTAAAATAAAGATGGTGCAGGTCACACCGAAGCCCTCCAGGAGCTTCCCGGTAACTGCTGCAAAAGTCATATGGTGCCTCCTTGCGTCCAAGAGGGCAGGAGATTAGCTCCTGCCCTCCGTATGTATTATGATCAAAGGTAGATGCGTTATTTCGTGATCAGACGCTCGGTGAGTCCGTATTTCTCGGCGATGGCGGGAAGCGTGCCGTCCGCCATCAGCTCCTGGGTCACCTTGTTGAACTCGGCCACGGCGGTACTGCCGAGGCGGAAGCCGATGGCGTACTCCTCATCCATCAGGTCGGCGGCCTTTACCACCGTCAGGTCGGCGTAGTCGGTGCCTTCGCCGATCATGGCCTCGGCCATGGTGGCGTCGATGACGGCGGCGGCGGCGGTGCCGGCCTTCACTTCCAGCAGGGCCTTAGCCTGGGAATCCACGGCGGTGTAGACGGCGTCGGGCAGATCGCTCTGGATGGCCGATTCGCCGGCGGAGCCCGATTCGGCGACGACGCTCACGCCCTTGAGGCTGGCCTTATCCGTGTATTTGTCCGCATCGGCCTTCGGGACGACGAGCACCTGCTCGTTGATGATGTACGAATCGGTGAAGGCCATGTTGGCTTTGCGTTCTTCCGTGACAGTCAGGCCGTTCCAGATGCAGTCGATGGTCTTGGCCTTGAGCTCCACTTCCTTGGTGTCCCAGTTGATGACGATAAATTTGGGGGTTATGCCCAGCTTTGCGCAGGCGGCTTCGGCGTATTCGGTGTCAAAGCCGATAAGTTTGCCGTTCTCGTCATAATAGTTCATGGGCGCCCAATCGGTGATGCCGATGATAATCTCGCCCTTCGCCTTTATGTAGGCCCAGTCGTCGTCGGCTGCCGCGGGTTCCGCTGCCGGCGACTGTAAAGCAGGCGCAGATGCATCTTCGGAAGGGCTGGGCGATGTCGTCGTCGTGCTGCCGGCACAGGAGGCCAGCGCCAGCACCATGACAAGCGACAGCAGGATGCTGATTATCTTTTTCATTATATAATCCTCCAATCATATTGTCGATGGACAACGTTAATATAATAACACATCAGTTCGCTAATGCAATATAAAAAAGGCGAATTTCCAATAATACTTATAAAATTCGTTAAAAACGTCATATAACGCCCCGTCTCCGCCGCCCGCTGGGGCCGTACTTTCAGACAAAGCGCCCGGCGGCGCGCGGCCGCCCGGCGCGCCAATCCCCGGTTGAAAATGCACGAAATAGGTATTAATATAAAAACAGTATCGTTTTTTTGGGGGTGTCGGATATGGCCTTTGTGCACCTGCATGTCCACAGCGAATACAGCCTTCTGGACGGCGCCTGCCGCATCAAGGACCTCGTCGCGCGGGCGAAGGCGCTGGGCCAGGACGCCGTCGCGATTACCGACCACGGCGCCATGTACGGCGTGGTCAGTTTTTATAAGGAATGCATCAAGGCCGGTCTGCGCCCCATTATCGGCTGTGAGGTTTACGTGGCGCCCCGTTCGCGCTTTGACATGGAGTCCGGCGCCGACAGCAGCCGGAGCCACCTGGTGCTCCTGTGCCGGAATGAGACGGGCTACAAAAATCTCTGCCGGCTCGTCAGCGCCGCGTTTACGGAAGGCTTTTATATCAAGCCCCGGGTCGACATGGAGCTGCTGCGGCGGCATCACGAGGGGCTGATCGCACTGTCGGCCTGTCTGGCCGGCGAAATCCCGCAGCTGATTCTGCAGGGGGATTACGACGGGGCGAAGGCCAAGGCGCTGGAGTTTCGGGAGCTGTTCGGGTCGGACGGCTTTTATCTGGAGCTTCAAAATCACGGCATCGGCGACCAGGAGACGGTCAACGCCGGCCTTCTGCGCTTGTCTAAGGAGACGGGCATCCCGCTGGCGGCCACCAACGACGTCCACTACATAGACAAAAAGGACGCCGCCGTCCAGGACGTGCTGCTGTGCATCCAGACGGGGAAGACCGTCAATGACGCCGACCGGATGCGGTTTGAGTCGGACGAATTCTACTTCAAGTCGGAAGAGGAAATGCGCGCCCTGTTCCCGGACCACCCCGAGGCGTGCGACAACACGGCGAAAATCGCCGAAATGTGCTGGTGCGAGTTCGAGTTTAACAAGTACAAGCTGCCGGTCTACCCGACGCCGGAAGGCATCTCCTCGGCCGATTACCTGAAACAGCTGTGCCTTAAAGGCTTTGAAAAAAAGTACGGGCCCGACAGGGAGGACGCGAAAAAACAGCTTTTATACGAGCTGGACATGATCGGGCGCATGGGCTTTACGGATTATTTTCTCATCGTTTGGGATTATGTGGCCTACGCCAAGCGGGAGGGCATCCCCGTGGGGCCGGGGAGGGGCTCCGCCGCCGGGAGCATCGTCTCCTACTGCCTGGATATTACCACCGTCGACCCGATCAAGTACGACCTGTATTTCGAGCGGTTTTTGAACCCCGACCGCGTGAGCATGCCGGATATCGACATCGACTTCGACGATAAAAGACGCGGCGAGGTGATCGACTACGTCAAACGCAAGTACGGCGAGGACCATGTGGCCCAGATTGTCACCTTCAACACCTTAAAGGCCAAAAACGCCGTCCGGAACGTGGCCAAGGCCATGGGCTTCACCTTTGCCGAGGAGAGCGAGCTGGCCCGGGAGATCCCCAGCGTCCTCAACATCACCCTCAAGGAAGCGCTGGCCTCCTCCAGACGCTTAAAGGAAATGTACGAAGCCGACGAGCGCGTCCGGCGCGTCATTGACACCGCCATCGCCCTGGAGGACATGCCCAAGGACTCCGGCACCCACGCGGCCGCCGTCGTCATCACCAAAGAACCCGTCTGCGAATATGTACCCCTCACGCTGTCCAAAAAGGACGAGTCCATCGCCACCCAGTACAATAAGGACGAGGTTGAGGAGCTGGGGCTTCTCAAGATGGACTTTCTCGGCCTTCGCAACCTCACCATCATCAGAAACGCCGAAAACGAAATCCGGAAGAGAATACCCGATTTTTCCATTGACAAAATCCCCGACGGCGACAAGGCCACCTACGACATGCTCTCCGCCGGGAAAACCTCCGGCGTCTTTCAGCTGGAATCGGCCGGCATGACCGCCGTGTGCACCGGCCTCGGGCCGAAGAGCATCGAGGACATCACCGCCATTATCGCCCTGTACCGGCCCGGCCCCATGGATTCCATCCCGCGCTTTTTAGAGTACAGCAAGCACCCGGAGAAAATCACCTACAAGCACCCGATGTTGGAGCCGATCCTCAAGGTCACCTACGGCTGCATCGTCTATCAGGAGCAGGTCATCGACATCTTCCGCAAACTGGCCGGCTTCTCCTTAGGGCAGGCCGATCTGATCCGCCGCGCCATGTCCAAGAAGAAGCACGCGGAGATCGACAAGGAGCGCAAGACGTTTATCGAGGGCGACCCGTCGCGGAACATCTGCGGGGCGGTGGCCAACGGCATCCCCAGGGATGTGGCCGCCAGCATCTACGACGAGATCAACGATTTTGCCAACTACGCCTTCAACAAGGCCCACGCCGTGGCGTATGCCGTGGTGTCCTACCAGACGGCCTACTTAAAGTGCCATTACCCCAAGGAGTATATGGCGGCGCTGTTGTCCTCCGTGCTGGACAGCCCTGAGAAAATCGCCGAGTACACGGAAGAGTGCCGGGAGATGGGCATCCAGGTCCTGCCGCCGGATATAAATGAATCCGACGACCTGTTTACCGTGGTGGGGGACAATATCCGCTACGGCCTGGTGGCCGTTAAAAACATCGGCCGGGGCTTCATCCGGGACCTGATGGCCGAACGGGCCGCCGGGGGTCCCTTCCGGGACCTGGAGGAGTTCTGCCGGCGCATGTTCGGCGGGGACCTCAACCGCCGCGCATTGGAGAGCCTCATCAAATGCGGCGCCATGGACAGCTTCGGCGCCAAGCGCCGGCAGCTGATGATGGTGAGCCTGTCGGTGCTGGAAAGCGTGGCCGACCAAAAGCGCCGCAACCTGGACGGGCAGCTGGACCTGTTCGGCATGGCGGAAGACGCCGGCGCGCAGGAGGGCACAAAGCTCGTCCTGCCGGACGTGGAGGAATATACCCTGCGCGAGAAAATGGCCATGGAACACGAGGTCACCGGCCTGTACCTGACGGGCCACCCCATGGACGAATACAAGGACGCCATCCGGAAGCTGGGCGCCGTTTCCATCGGTCGGATTCTGGCCGATGCCGCCCAGGAGAGCGCGGACGAGAACGGGGAAGCCGATACAACCCTCCGGGAAGCCGCGCCCCGGGAGTTTCGGGACAACCAGACGGTGACGCTGGCGGGCGTCATCTCCGCCGTGAGGACGAAGACGACGAAAAACAACAGCCTTATGGCCTACATCACCCTGGAGGACGGCACCGGGAGCATGGAGCTTCTGGCCTTCCAGCGCGCACTGGACCAGGGCGGCTCCTACGTGCGGGAAAACCTGCCCGTGTATATTACCGGAAAGCTGTCTTACCGGGACGAAAAGGAGCCCCAGCTTGTGGTGGATACCATCCGCCCGCTCTCCGACCTGGACCCGATGCCCGGCGAGGAGGCGCGGCGGGAAAACGGCGGACAGGACAGGCAGGAGAAAAAGCTCTACGTCAAGATCCCCAGTGAAAATGACGCCGCCTATGAGCGCTTAAAGCTCGTTTTAACCATGTTCCCTGGCCAGGACCAGATGGTTTTGTATTTTGAAGACACCAGGAAAAAGCGCGGCGCCCGCTGCGTGTTCCACGAGGCGCTGCTGGCCGAGCTGGAGGCCATGTTCGGCCGCGGGAATGTGGTGTTAAAGTAACCCCGGTCTCACAGCGCACCCCCGACGTTTCAGCGAAACGGCGGTTTATTTTATTACAAATAAAGATATGAGCGAGGTATTTGATGAAGCTATCTTTTTACGGCGCCGACAGGGAAGTCACCGGCAGCTGCCACGGCGTGCAGGTCGGGAAGGTCAGGCTCCTGGTGGACTGCGGCCTGATTCAGGGCAGCGACAACGATTCGGGGCAGGAATTCCCCTTTGACCCCGCGAAGATTGATTACGTGGTCATGACCCACGCCCACATCGACCACTCGGGCCGCCTGCCGCTGCTGGTGAAGCAGGGGTTCAAAGGCAACATTTACGCCACCGGCGCCACCGTGCGCCTGCTGGAGATCATGCTGCGGGACTCGGCGCATATCCAGGAGATTGAGGCCAGCTGGAAATCGCGGAAGGGCAGGCGCGCCGGCGGCAAGGAGGTGGAACCCCTGTACACCGTCCGGGACGCCGAGGACGTTTTCCAGTATTTCGTGCCCTGCCGCTACGACGAGGAGGTCGCCATCGACGAGGGGGTCAAAATCCGCTTTACCGACGCGGGGCACCTTTTGGGATCGGCCTTTGTGGAGATGTGGCTGACGGAAGAGGGCGTCACGAAGAAGGTGGTTTTCTCCGGCGACATCGGCAACCTGGGGCAGCCGATCATCCGCGACCCCCAGTACGTCACCCAGGCGGATTTCGCCGTCATGGAATCCACCTACGGCGACCGGAACCACGAGGTCCCCGCCGACTACACGGCGGAGCTGGCCGAGGTGATCGACAGGACCTTTGCCGACGGCGGCAACGTGATTATCCCGTCCTTCGCCATCGGCCGCACCCAGGAGCTTCTGTATTTCATACGTGAAATCAAGGAGCGGGGCCTTGTTAAGAGCAGACCCGACTTTTTGGTCTATGTGGACAGCCCCCTGGCCAACGCCGCCACGCGGATTTACGCGGGCGACCTGGAGGGCTATCTGGACGAGGAAACCCTGGCGGTTATCCGGTCGGGCAAGCAGTACCTGAACTTTGAGGGGCTGCGCATCTCCGAGACCTCCGACGAGTCCAAGGCCATCAACTTTGACGAGACGCCGAAGGTGATCATCGCCTCCAGCGGCATGTGCGACGCCGGGCGCATCCGCCACCACCTCAAGCACAACCTCTGGCGTCCGGAATGCGCCGTTATTTTCGTGGGCTTCCAGGCCAAGGGCACCCTGGGCCGCATTCTGGTGGACCGGGCGGCCGAAAAGGTGACACTCTTCGGAGAGGAAATTGCCGTAAAATGCCATATTTACAGCTTCCGGGGCATGAGCGCCCACGCCGACCGGGACGGGCTTTTAAGATGGGTCGGCGCTTTTGACCCCAAGCCGGAAAAGGTCTTTGTGGTCCACGGCGAAGCGGAGGTTTGCCAGCTTTTCGCCGACGACCTGAACGAAATGGGCTACTCCGCCGTCGCGCCGAAACTGACGGCGGTTTACGACATCCTCGCCGGCCAGATGGTTTACGAGGGCCGGGAGAGCGCCCCCGCCGCCGATACCCTGCGGCAGGCCGACGTTCCCAAAGCCCGGCACAAGACAGCCGCGGATTCAAAGGTCTATCAAAGTCTGCTGGCCGCCGGCGCCCGGCTTATGGACGTTATCGCACGCAATTTCGGCGGCGCCAACAAGGATTTGATCGAATTTGCAAACCAGATCAACAAGCTCTCGGACAAGTGGGACAGGTGACAGCCTGCCCGCTCCAAGCAATTTCTCATGACGCCGCAGGGGCGGACTTTCATATCCGAAATATTCGATTCGGGCGCATATGGAAGTCCGCCCCTTCGTCCGTAGGGGTTGCCGTCCTCGGCGACCCGATTGCCCCGCCGATTTGCGGGACACCGTGGACGGCGTCCCCTACTGTTGCGGATTTCTGGTTAATCAATGCGGGCGCCCACGCAGGGTCGCCCCTGCGCGCACAACGCACGACGCCTCGGTCTCTTGCCTCCCCCTTGGGGGAGGTGGCACGGTAATACCGTGCCGGAGGGGGTTCGCGGCCGCCCATAGCAGAACGCACAGCGCCTGAAGGCACTTTGACCTCGGCGCGCCGTCCGCAGCTCCTTCTGTCCTTTGGCTCCTTTTGAAAGGAGCTGTCGAGCGGAGCGAGACTGAGGATTGCGGCGCGTAGCGCCCGTAAATTCCCGCCTGTGCGGAATGACAGGATGGATGCGGAAATGACGAGGCGGGAGCAAGCCCCCGCCCTCGTATATAATGTCGATGCAAGAGTTAGCTGTTGAAGATAGATTTTTGAAATTGGAGGGAGGGCGTAGCCCGACCGGAAATTTCAAAAATCGCGCGGCCGCTTGCCACTTTGTGGTATG
>JAJUHI010000041.1 GCA_029267955.1 Sporobacter termitidis
GGCAATCCTCCCGCGCGGAAATAAAGCGGCTGTATTTACGGAAACATCGGTTTTTCCCGGCGATTTGGAGGTTAAAATGAATACGGCAAACAAGCTGACGCTGCTGCGCGTGGCGCTGATACCGGTTTTTCTGATTGTTTTGTATCTCGGCTTTCCCTACAGCCGATATGTGGCGTTGGCGGTTTTTATCATCGCGAGCCTGACGGATTTTGTTGACGGCTATATTGCCCGAAGCCGCGGCCAGATCACCGACTTCGGCAAATTCATGGACCCGCTGGCCGACAAGGTGTTGGTGATGGCGGCGCTGGTGTGGTTTACCGAGCAGGGCCTCATGCCGGCGTGGGCCGTTTTGATTGTCATCGTCCGCGAATTTGCCGTGACGGCGCTGCGGCTGGTGGCCGCCGACAAGGGGCGCGTGATTGCCGCCGGGGCGTCCGGCAAGGTCAAGACGGCGCTGACAATGGCCGGCATCATTCTCATGTTCCTGCCAATCCCCCCGACCGCCGTCACGGTCTGCGTCTGGGTGATCGTGGCGGTCACGCTTTATTCCGGCATCGATTATTTTGTCAAGAACAAGCAATCGCTCAATTGTAAATAGTGAGGGACCCGATTTGGATTTTAAACCGCTTGGCCTGGAGCATATCTCATTGCTCCGGCCGTATTTTCAGCACAACCTCTGCCGGATCTGCGACTGCACCGTCGGCGGGACATTCATGTGGCGCGACCTGTTTAAAACGGAATTTGCCATCGAGGACGATGTTCTCTACCTCAAGGTCCGTTATTTAACGGGCGAGACGGCCTTCACGCCCCCGCGGGGAGAGTTCTCCGACGACAAGACGATTTATGACCGCATTGTGGATTATTGCCGCAGCATCGGCTTGCCGCCGCGGCTCTGCGCCGTTTCGTCAGGCCGGCTGGAGAAGATACGGGCCCTGTACCCGGGCGCCCGGGCCATCACCGACCGGGCCTGGTCGGATTATCTCTATATGGCGGACGACATTGTCAATCTGGCCGGACGGCGCTACAGCGGCCAGCGCAACCATATCAACCGCTTCCGCAAGGAGTATCCGGACTGGCGCTTTGAGGTCATCGACAGCGGGAATCTGGCGGAAGTGCGCGAGTTTTTCCGGCTGTACGCCCAGGAGCACCATAAGGACTCCGACGTGTATGACGAGGGGAACAGCAAGACCCTGGAGGTGCTGGACAATCTGGAGCTGTACGGCCTCTTCGGCGGGCTGCTGCGGGTGGGTCCAAACATTGTCGGGGCCTCCCTGGGCGAGATTGTCGGCGACACGCTGTTTGTCCATATCGAAAAGGCGCTGACCGCATACAGCGGCGCGTATCCGATGCTGGTCAACCAGTTTGCCCGGCAGTTCGCGGTCGACGGCGTCACCCATATCAACCGGGAGGAGGACGACGGGGTGGAGGGCCTGCGGATTTCAAAGCTGTCGTACCACCCCTGCCAGCTGCTGGATAAATATGTGGTGGAGCTGGCTTAAGCCCCCCGGACAGGCGCATATTTGCCGCGCGTCAAATAGGATGGCGTGTAAAACGCCGGATGGTGAGCCGATAATGTGTCAAACTGCGGAGTACACGTATGATCCGAGTATCCTTGAAAAACATGAAGCTGCTTGAGGTCATCGACGAGGAGACCAGCCAGGTCTGCTGCGGCGGGTGGCAGGAATGGTACGGCGCCTGGTGGAAGCGGCAGTCCGGCTGCGGGCCCACCGTCGCCGCCACCATCATCAGCTACATCGCCCGCCGCCGGGCGGGCGGGAGCGATGACGCCGCGCCTGTGACCCGGTCTGATTTTTGCGCGCTGATGGACGATGTTTGGCAGTTTGTCACCCCCGGCGTCATGGGGATTCCGTCCACCGAGGCGCTGATCAAGGGCGCCGCGGCCTATATCCGTGAGCGGGCGCTGGATATCCGGCTGGAGTCGATGGATATCCCGAAAAGCAGGCAGCAGCGGCCGGGGTTTACGCAGCTTCTGGATTTTTTGTCCGGGGCGCTTAAGCAGGACGCGCCGGTGGCCTTTTTGAGCCTCGACAAGGGAGAGGCGGCGCCTTTGGATACCTGGCATTGGGTCACGCTTTTGTCCCTGGACTATGAGCCCGACGGCAGCGCCGCCGTGATCGGCGTGGCCGACGAGGGCAGATTTTTTACCGCCGACCTGAAACGGTGGTACGACACCACTGCCATCGGCGGCGGCTTCGTCCGGTTTATACCAAATGAAAACAGCCCTGAATGAGACGGCGTACCGCTCCTTCAGGGCTGTTTTGTCATGACGGAGGTGGCATATGACCTGTCACTCATTAACCCTTTTCATTTCTAAGAAAACTCCCAAAGACCAAGAAATTAAAGTATCTTCATCCTTCCAGATTATATAGCCACACTGGGCCATATGTAACCAGAGTCTATCGAAAGAACTTTAACAACTAATACAGTGTTGTCATTAATTCCTATTTGCTCCGGAAAAACTTTTATTCCTGAATATAACTCTTCTGACGTATAATATTGTATTTCATAATTAGATTCAGCGCTGCGACCGTCAACACTTACCTGGTCTTCAGAATAGATTACTATTTGGCCCATCATTTTATCCACATCTTCCGGTGTTTTGCAAGTAACGACTCCCGGCGGCGTTATATTTTTTACAACCTTCCATTTGCCATAGATTTTCTCCAATACGGCGTCATCATTATTATTATTTGCTGTCGGCGTGACGCTGCTGGTTTCGGGGCTGGTGCTAATTTCAATAACAGGGCTGGTACTTACTTCAATGACAGGGCTGGGGCTGGTACTTACTTCAATGACAGGGCTGGGGCTGTTACTTACTTCATTGACAGGACTTTCGTAAGAGGTGATGTCATTTGCATTCTGCGGCTCTTTGCTCCCGCATCCGAAAAGACCAGCTAGAAAAACGATTAAAATGGATATTGATATGATTGCCCGCATTAGCAAACCCCCATTATTCATATTTCCTGAATATTACATCATGTCTTTTTCATCAAGTCAATTTCAATAGATAACAAAATATGACAATATATGACAGAGGGTTGGATAACCCGAATTTATGTAAAATACAAAGAAGAAGCCGGCGCCGGCTGGGCGCGGGCTTCTTCTGTCATTTATAGCGTTTTGCAGGGTCGGGATGTTCCTTCTGGAACTCGTTGTTGACGGTGTTTGTCACCTGGGGGATGGGGTACAGCTCCGCGTAGGATTCCGCCTCGCCGGGCGAGCCCGGCGGCGTCGGCTCAAGGCCTGTGCAGTCGCTGCCGGAGGCAACCTGCTGGAGCATCCCAAGCTCATCCTCCTGGTACACCGGATAACCATGCTGCCGTTTGTCTTCCATTTAAGCGTCCTTTCCGCCGGACAGGGCCGGCAAGAGGTTTTACCCCCACGGCTTCAGTCAGGGCTTGATCAAGGGAGACATCCCAAAGGGATACATCCTTAGGGCTTGACCCCGGGATTTATCCCTATGGGGTTGTCCCACATGTTCTCCTTCAATGGCTGATCCTTCAGGGGCCTAAAGCTTGACAGATCTCTGAAACCGTACACTCTGTAATAATCCTTGGTCTCCGGGTCCTTCCGGACCTCGGAGCGCTTGTTGTCCAGAAGCCGGACGATCTGGTAGACGTCAATCCAGATTTCGTTGTTGCATTCCTTCTGGGATTCGTCAAATATCAGCTGCATGCCGAAGTGCAGATGCGGCGTCTTGATGTTGTTCACATTTTCCTTCCGGCTGTAGCCGGTGTGCCCCATATAGCCGATGACATCGCCGCTCTGGACGACGGACCCGACCTTCAAATCCTTGCGGAAGGGGAAGTTTTTTCTCAGGTGCGCGTAGTAGTAGTACCGCTTTTTGTCAAAGGACCGGATGCCGATGCGCCAGCCGCCGTACTGGTTCCAGCCCATGGCCTCTATAATGCCGCCCTCGACGGCGATAATCGGCGTCCCGGTCTGGCCCATCAGGTCGTTGCCCAGATGGATGCGGGAAAAGCCGTAGGAGCGCTTGTTGCCGAAATCGTCGCAGTGGCTGTACGGAAAATTCTTCGCGATGGGTGAAAACACCTTGATGCCGTATTTTCTCTCCCAGTGCTTGCCGCCGCCCTCCGCGTCGGGCACCTCGATTTCATATTCGCCCACAAAGCCGGACAGCACGGCGGTGTACGCCTCAAGATAATAATTATAATGCTTGAGGTCTTTCGTCAGCTCAGACATGGACGCGCCGTCCAACAGCTTCTGCGCCAGATCGTCCAGCTGCTTGTCCCTGTAGCCCTTCCAGTTGTTGCCGTTGCGGGCGGCGAGATACGCCAGGAGCTCAATAAAGTTAAGCTTTATCTCCTTGTCGTGGGTCATAATGTCCAGCGCGATGGCCTTTTTCATCGCCTCACAGGGGACGTTGAAATCCACCCAGCGGATCAGGTCCTTTTTTTCCGCCTTAGTTTCGATTTCGCTGCCGGCTGCCAGGGCCTGCCGCGCGCTTAACATGCCGGCGGCCGACAACAACAATGCGGCGGCCAGGATAATCATCCCCAGGCGGGCAAGCGGGAGCCGAGCCGAGCCTTGCAATAAAGCCACCCCTTTCTGCCGGTTCGGCGCTTTAATCTAAATCATTGTTATTATGACAGCCTGGATTTTCTCTATGCCTACTATATTTTGACTGTAAAAAACAAAAATCACTATTGACAAATCAAAACTATTGAATTATATATAATAGTGGATATAGACAGTATCGCAATGATGTGAGGGATCGCATGAACAGTCAATATAAAAAAGGCGTGATCGAGCTGTGCGTCCTGGCGCTGCTATACAAGCAGGACCGTTACGGCTACGACATTTCGGAGTATCTGTCCGGGCGCATCGGCATTGCCGACGGCACCGTGTATCCGATTCTCCGCAACCTCAAGAGCGAGGGCTATGTCACCACCTATTTGTCCGAGGAGAGCGGCGGGCCGCCGCGAAAATACTATTCACTGACGAAAACGGGCAAAGAGGCCTATTTAAAACAAAAAGAGGAATGGCTGGCTTTTGCCAAATCGGTTGAAAGCCTGCTGGAAGGGGAGAAGGACGATGACTAAGGAGAAGTATTTAAAAGAACTGTCGGACCGGCTGAAAGAGCGGGACGTTGCCGACATTGACGAGATTATCGCCGAATACGAGGAGCATTTTGACCGCAAGATGGCCGACGGCTACACCCAGGAGGAGATTGCCGCCAAGCTCGGCAGCCCGAAGGAGATCGCGCTCCAGTTTGCCGCCGGCACGTCGGGGGCGGACCGGAAAAACGCCGGGAAACTGGTTGTGGGCACGGGGCTTGTCTTTGCCGATATTTTTGTCGTGTCGTTTTTTATCCTGCTGTATGCGTGGGTGTTTGTCCTTGCCGTGGCGGCGGTGGCGCCGACCGTGTTGGGGCTGGGGTTTTTTATCCGGCCGCTGCTGCCGGAAGGCCTGATCTTCATGCCGCCGATGCCGTATGTCGGCGGGGTGATCATGGGCATATCGCTCTTAGCTTTCGGCGTGCTGATGGGCGTCTTGGCGCTGTACTGCTGGACGCTGGCTGCCCAGCTGGTCAGGGCTTACAGGAGATGGCACAAAAACACCCTGTCCGGCGGCAAATACCCGCCGCTGCCCAAGCACCCGCTGCTGTCGGACGTTATGCGCCGCCGGATGCGTTCTGTGTCGCTGATTGCGCTTATTGTGATGGGCATCAGCCTGATTATCGGGTATATCGTCCTGGCCGCCGCCGCCGGCGCCCTCGGCTTCTGGCACGTGTGGGGATGGTTTGTGTGATGCGGGCGGCCGAAATCTGTGTAGCCGCTTTCCAAGGAGGGATCGTTGCGTATGAAAACCGTCATTGTCACCGGCGCCACGTCCGGCATCGGCTTTGCCGTTTGTGAAGCGCTGCTGGGCGCCGGCTGCCGGGTGATTGGCATCGGGCGCACCGGGGAGCGCGCGGCGGAAGCGCTGGAAAAGCTCCGGCGCAGCTTCCCCGCCGCGGACTGTACCTTTTACCATGGGGATTTGATGCTGACCAGCGACGTCCGCCGCCTGGCGGCCGAGCTGCGGCGTGATTTGGATGAAAGGTGCGGGGGGCGGCTGGACGCGCTCGTTTTAAACGCCGGCTGCGTCCGCAGCTGGTACATGACGACGCCGGAGGGCTTTGAGCAGCAGTTTGCCCTCAACCATCTGTCCGGTTTTCTGCTGACCAGCGAGCTTTTGCCGCACCTGACGGCGGGGCGGGGCATGGTCCTGATTACCTCTTCCCAATCCCATAAAATGATGAAGGTCAACTGGGACGATATCTTCTTCCAGAAGCGGTACCGCCCCCTGATGGCCTACAAGCAGTCAAAGCTGTGCAATATGCTCTTTGCCCGGGCGCTCAACGACCGGTATGCCGACAAGGGCATCCGCGCCTACGGGATCGACCCGGGCCTTGTGCACACGGAAATCGGCTGCAAGAACACGGGCGGCATTGTAAATTTTGTCTGGGAGCGCCGGAAAAAGCACGGCGTGGACCCGTCCGTTCCCGCCCAGATCTACGCCGGGCTGATTACCCGCGAGACGCGGCCTTACGGCCTGTACTTCGGCATCAGGGGCGAAGCGCCCTGCAGCCGCCAGGTCACCCAGGAAAACGCCGACCGGCTGTTCCAGCTCAGTGAAAAGCTTCTGAATATCGAGTTTGGCGTGCAGAAGGAGGCGGATACGGCGTGTTTGTCCTGATTACCGGCGCCGCCGGCGGCCTGGGCCGGGCCTTTGCCGTGGAATGCGCCAAGCGCGGCTATGATCTGTACCTGACCGATATCAACGACGCGGGGCTGGCGCTGTTAAAGCGCGGCATTACCGGCGCGTATCCTGTGCGGGTGATTACCCGGGGCTGTGATCTGACAAAGGGCGACGAGGTTGAAGCGCTTTTTGACGATGTGCGGCAGTACGGCATCACCTTCGATATGCTGCTGAACGTGGCCGGCGGCGATTTGGAGGGCGGCTTTTACGACCGGGGCGCCGACAACCTTGTAAAAATCGTCCAGGTGAACGTGGAGACGGCGCTGCGCGTCACCCGGCAGGTGCTGGACCACCGCACGCCCAACGGGCCCCTGTACATCGTTTTCGTGTCGAGCCTGGCATCCTTTTACCCCATGCCCTTAAAGGCCACCTATGCCGCCTCAAAGACCTTTTTAAGGGAGTTTGCCTGCGCCCTGCGCCAGGAGCTGCGCGGGCAGGGCGTCAAGATCCTGACCCTCTGCCCCGGCGGCCTGATGACGACGCCGGAGGCGGCCAGCGGCATTGCCGCCCAGGGCTTTTGGGGCGATATGACAACGAACCCGTTGGAGCGGATGACGCGCCGGACCATCAACCGGGTTTTAAAGGACCGCTCCCTGTACGTCCCCGGCTTTGTCAACCGGCTCTTCCGCTTTGCCGGCGCGCTGGTGCCCAAGCCGGTGGTGGCAAGGCTCCTCCACGCCCGCTGGCAGTCGGCTCAAAAGGAATGGCTGAAGATATGACGGCCCGTGAGCTCGTACTGTATATCCGAAGGGCGGCGGCAGGGGACGCACCGGATATCGACCTGCTCAGACGAGCACTGGCGGAAGAGCTGGCGCTCCTGCGGCCGGAGGATTGCCCCGCTGTCCGAGGGGGAGTCAAGCCCATAGACCTGACACCCCGGGATGTTCCCGGTATTCCCGTCGCGGGCGAGATTTATCTCGCTGTGGAACATCATGAAGTTGTGGGCTTTATCAGCCTGTCCCAGCGGGAGCTGCCGGGGCTTTCGCCCCACCGGCGCCGTCGCTGCGCGGTCATTGACGGATTTTTTGTATATCCCGGGTGCCGGGGCCGCGGTATCGGCGCGGCGCTTCTGCAGGAAGCGAAGAGGTGGACCGGCGCCCGGGGCCTGGATTACCTTGAAATGACTGTTTTCAGCGACAGCCGGGACGCCGTGGGCCTTTGCCGCAGCGAGAGCTTTCAGGAGGTCCGGCAGACGCTGCGGTACGTGTATTAAATCTCCGCAACCAAAGTCAAGAAATCCTGTCTCCTCCGGCGCTATACTCTCTTCAGGCAGGTGATCAAACATGAGCAGTCTGGAGGCGGCGCGGGCCGCCACCGTGATGCAGGCTTATATCGAAACAAAGCTTCGGGAGCCCATTACGCTCCGAGAGCTGGCCGACGCGGCAGGGTACTCGCCATGGCATGCCGCGCGGCTGTTCAAGGAGGCCACCGGCGTCACGCCCTTTGAGTACATCCGGTCCCGGCGGCTGACAAAAGCGGCGCTGCGGCTCCGGGACGAGGACACGCGGGTGATCGATGTGGCGCTGGATTTCGTATTCGACTCCCACGAAGGGTTTACACGGGCCTTTTCCAAGGAATTCGGCATCTCGCCCAAGCGGTACAGCCGGAACACGCCGCCCATCAAGCTGTTCATGCCCAACAGGGCGATTGACACCTGGAATTATTATCACAAGGAGGAGAAACCCATGAGCAATAAAAACGGCGTGACAGGTCAAGCCGCGCAAACAAAGGCAATTTTCGTCCAGGTTGTTGAGCGCCCGGCCAGAAAACTGCTGCTGATGCGGGGGAAGAAGGCGGAGGATTATTTTGAGTACTGCCAGGAGGTCGGCTGCGACATTTTCAGCATCCTGTGCAGCATCAAGGAGGCCCTGTATGAGCCCGTCGGCTTGTGGCTGCCGGAGCATCTGATCAAGCCGGGTACGTCCAAGTACGTCCAGGGTGTGGAAGTGCCGCTGGATTATGCCAATGAGATTCCGGAGGGGTGCGAGCTGATCGAGCTGCCGCCCTGTACGATGATGGTATTTCAGGGCGAGCCCTACGACGATGAAAACTTTGAAGAAGCCATCGGGGAAATCTGGGTGCATGTTAAGCGATTTGACCCCAAGCTGTACGGTTATGACTGGGACCCGGAGGCCGCGCCCCGCTTCCAGCTGGCGCCCATGGGCTACCGGGGCTATATCGAGGCTTATCCGGTGAGGAGAATTAAATAAACCTGCGAGAAAATATCCATGAGGTTTTACCATTGAATCCGCGGTCAAATGGTGCTATGCTGAAATTGCATGGCACCATTTGATTTAAGAGCCAAATTAAGGAATAATAAAAGAGTAGCGGCGATTTAGTATTAAAAGGAAGCAGGGTTGCTCAATGGGGAGCGATGGCATGAAACGCTGGGTACCGGTCATCATTGCGGTCATACTGGAAATTGTGCTCGCGGCCATCGTGTTGGGCGCGGGCTTGACCAACGAAGCGCTTCTGCGGGCGCTGTGGATACTGCTGGGCGTCAATCTGCTGCTTGTTATCCTGCCGCTGACTGTGCGTTTACTAAGACCTGCCGCCAAGCCGGCGGAGGCTCCCCGGGAGAGCCGGCCGGCAACGCTTTACTCCTTTACGGATGAAAAAGACCTGCTCAAGATTTTCAGAACGGGCGCGAGAATGTTAAGCAGCGACCTGATCAGCAAGGAGGACCATAAAGCCGCCTGCCGCATGATCATCTACGCGGCGCGCAACGGCTGCAAGGAGGCCGTCGATTATCTCAACCAGCTGCCCCCGGAAAAAATGCGGGAAATTCAGCCCTAACGGTCGTTAAATGCGTTAGCGCGCATATATTGAATAACTATTCAAATTAATTGCTGCTAAAGCATATCTCTGCGGATGACGTATCCATATGGGCACCACATCATATTTTAATATATTGAATAACGATTCAAAAAATGTTTGGATAAATAATTTGACACCGGGCGCCTTATTCTCTATGCTATTTGTATGGGGGAGGCGTTGTGATGCTGTTTGACAAGCTGTCTGAATACGACAAGAAGGGCATGATACCATTCCATATGCCGGGCCATAAACGGAATACGGCGCTTTTGGGCAGCGGGCTGCCGTACCGGCTGGACATCACGGAGATTGAAGGCTTTGACAACCTCCAGTCGCCCACGGGCGTCCTGCGGGAGACGGCGGCGTTGGCGGCCTCCCTTTACGGGGCGGCGCGCGCGTTTCTACTGGTCAACGGGGCCACCGGCGGCCTCTTAGCGGCCGTTCACAGCGCCGTGCGCCGGGGCGACAAGGTCATCATGGCCCGCAACTGCCATAAATCCATCTACAACGCCGCAGAGCTTTTTGAGCTGCGGCCCGTTTATCTTGTGCCGGAAACAGACGGGAAGAGCGGCATTGCCGGCTCCGTCTGGCCGGGGCAGGTCCGCGCGGCGCTGGACCGCCATCCGGACGCAAAGCTTGTTATCCTCACCTCGCCCACCTACGAGGGCGTCGTCAGCGACATCGCGTCCATCTGCGCCGTTGCCCACCGGCGGGGCATTCCCGTTCTGGTGGACGCCGCCCACGGGGCCCATCTGGGCTTTTCCAAGGGCTTTCCGCCGCAGCCGGTATCCTGCGGGGCGGATCTGGTGGTGACGAGCCTGCACAAGACGCTCCCCGCCCTGACCCAGTGCGCGGTGGCGCTGGTGTCGGGAGAACTTGTTGACCGGGAGCGGTTGGCAGGGTCGGTAAACCTGTTTCAGACCAGCAGCCCCTCCTATGTGCTGTTGGCGTCCATCGACCGGTGCCTGCGGCTTTTAGAGCGCGACGGCGCAAAGCTGTTTGAGGACTATGAGAAGCGCCTTGCGGCCTTTGACGAGGCTGTTAAGAGCCTTGTAAAGCTCCGCGTCCTAACAAAGGGGACGGACGATGTGTCGCTGCACGGCGGCTTTTTCGGCTTCGACCCCGGCAAAATCGTTATTGACGCCGGCGGCACGAATCTCAGCGGCGGCGCGCTGATGGCGCTGCTGCGCGACCGTTACGGCATCGAGCTTGAAATGGCCGGCGCCGGTTACGCGGTTGCCATGACGAGCGTTGCCGATAAGCCCGGCGCACTGAAGAAGCTGGCCGAGGCGCTATTGGAGATTGACCGGCGGGAGGATGTTGTCTGCCGCGACCGGGCGCCGGTCATGGCCTTTACGCTGCCGAGACGGCTGAAATCCGTCGGCGAGGCCGCGGTCATGGAGGGCCCTTACGTCCCGCTGGACCAGGCGGTGGGGAAGATGTCGCTGGAATACGTCTGGGCGTACCCGCCGGGCATCCCGTACCTGGTGCCGGGGGAAATGATTGCCGAAGACGCCGTGCGCCTGGTGACGCAGCTGTCCGAAGAGGGGATCACCGTGCACAGTACCGGCGGCAAGCTGCCGGAAATGATCCGGTGCGCCGCCGCCTGGTAGTCGGGCATGGGGCAAACTGCCAGCACTTGCCTTTGACAGGCCGCGGGCGCGGATGCTACAATAACAGCGCATAGTAAATGTCGCTAACATGATTTTTGGGCTCGGTCAAAAGGCAAATGATTTGCCTTTTGATGGAGCCGCTTTTTTGTGTTTTGGGGACGTGCCGGCGGATTGACAAGGCGGCGCGATTATGATAATTTGTTGGGAGATTAATCTTGGAGGCATTTGAGTATGAAGAGAATTTTGACCATCGAGACGCGCGATCTCGGCAAGAGCGTGGAAAAGGGCGGCTGCGGCGAGTGCCAGACATCGTGCCAGTCGGCCTGCAAAACCTCCTGCGGCGTCGCCAACCAGCAGTGCGAACAGAGTCAAAGCTGAACGCCATTTGACTGACAACAGACAAAATTGCCGTTTTTCGCCTGACGGGGGAAACGGCAATACGTTTTTTAATCGCTCAAATTAAGATGCCGCCGGACAGCGGCGGCGCGGAGGTTTATATGATTCATCAGTTTAGGCTCGGCGGATACAATATCGTGCTCGATGTGGGCAGCGCCTCGGTGCACGTGGTGGACGATTTGGCCTACGACCTGATAGCCGGGTATGAAAATACCGACAGGGAGGATTTAATCGGCGCGCTGCTGCGCCGGCATGCGGGGGTTACCAGAGAGGATATCCTTGAAACCTTTGACGAGGTGGAAACGCTGATTCAGGCGGGAAAGCTCTTTTCCTCCGATAAATTCCAGGAGCTCGGCAGCGCCGATGTCAATAAGGATAACATTATCAAGGCCCTGTGCCTGCATGTCTCCCATGCGTGCAACCTTACCTGCGACTACTGCTTTGCCGGGGCGGGGCGCTACCACGGCGAAAGCGCGCTGATGCGCCCGGAGGTGGGGCGGCGGGCCATCGATTTCCTCATTGAAAGCTCCGGCGGCAGGCGCAACCTGGAGGTGGACTTCTTCGGCGGCGAGCCGCTACTCAACTGGGAGACCGTCAAGGACATCGTCCGGTACGCCCGAAGTATGGAAAAGCGGCATAACAAGAACTTTCGCTTTACGCTGACGACCAACGGCGTTTTAATCGACGACGATGTCATCGAGTTTTCAAACAGGGAGATGCACAACGTCGTCCTCAGCCTTGACGGGCGGCCGGCGGTGCACGACCGGCTGCGGCGCACCCCGGACGGCCGGGGGAGCTACGATATGATTGTCCCGAAGTTTCAGCGGCTTGTGGAAGCCCGGGGGAACAAGGGGTATTACATACGCGGCACCTTTACCCACGGCAACACCGATTTTACCGAGGACATTCTGCACATGGCGGACCTGGGCTTTACGGAACTTTCCATGGAGCCGGTCGTCTCAAAAAAAGGCGACCCCTTCGCCCTGACGGAGGAGGACCTGCCCGTGCTGTTCGAGCAGTACGAGCGTCTGGCGGCGGAAATGCGCCGCCGGAAAAAGGAAGGCCGCGGCTTTACCTTTTATCACTTCATGCTGGACTTAAAACGGGGCCCCTGCATCTACAAGCGCATCGCCGGCTGCGGCTCCGGCTCGGAGTACCTTGCCGTCACCCCGACGGGCGACTTGTACCCGTGCCATCAGTTTGTGGGCGAGCGGGATTACCTCATGGGCAACATTTGGGACGGCGTGACCAACACCGTCATGCGGGAAGCCTTCAAGCGCTGCAACACCTACTCCAGGCCGGAATGCCGGGACTGCTGGGCAAGGCTGTACTGCGCCGGCGGCTGCGCCGCCAACGCATATCACGACTGCGGCAGCATCGAGGGCGTTTACGACTACGGCTGCCGGTTGTTTAAAAAGCGCATGGAGTGCGCCCTGATGCTGAAGGCCGCCGAAGCGGTGGAGCGCGTAGCGCCGTAGGGCGCGGCTTAACGCGCCGTTCGTAGGGCCCGCTGACCTCAGAGAGGGCCGTTAGCAAAACCCGGATTCCACTTGCTGAAATAACAGGGCAATTCGCTTCTGTAGGGCGCATGCACAAGGAGCTGCTTCGGCCCCTTGCCTCCCCCTTGGGGGAGGTGGCACGGCGAAGCCGTGACGGAAGGGGTTACCTGCGCGGGAATGACAGGCGGTGGGAATGACGCGGGCGATTAATAATCGCCCCTACGCACACTGAAACCCTTACGGGTGATTATTATTTGCTGCGGGCTGAGGTCAGCCCGCCCTACGGAAGCCGCACCAGGCCAATCTTCACCGAGGGGGACCCGGTGTGGTCGCCCGCCATAGGGCGCACCTCTGTACGCCGTCCCCCTTGTAGGGCGCGGCTTCCCAGACGCGCCGTTCGTAGGGCCCGCTGACCTCAGCTGGCCGTAAGAAAAACGTGGATTCCCGCCTGCGCGGGA
>JAJUHI010000042.1 GCA_029267955.1 Sporobacter termitidis
AAGATAGCCGCCTGCATGCACAGCATTTACTATTCCGGCTCGGCCGACTTCCCGGCCGGCAGCCCCTGGTACCAGCCCTATGTGGACTATGCGTTAAAAAACGGCATTATCGCCGCTGCGTATCCGAGCTATACGGAGCCCGCCACCAGGGCGGATTTTTCGGTGATCTTCGCCAACGCGCTGCCGGGCGAGGCGCTGACCCCCATCAACACCATTGACGACAACACGATCCCGGACGTTTTAGTAAGCTATTCCTACGGCCCCGCCGTCTATAAGCTCTATAGAGCCGGCGTCCTGACCGGCAGCGACAGCGCCGGCACATTTTATCCCAACAGCTATATCACGCGCGACGCTGTCGCGGCGATTGCCTCGCGCATGGTCAACGCATCCTACCGGCAGACGCTGACGCTGACGCAAAAGGCGCTGTCGGCAACCGAGATATCCGCCAAATGCGCGCCCGCGGTTTTCTATATTGAAATGCTGAACAAGTACAATGAACCCATCCTCTCGGGCAGCGGTTTTTTCATCAGCAGCGACGGGCTGGCCGTCACGAATTATCATGTCGTCCAGAACATGATCAACGCAAAAATTACCACGAAGGACGGACAGACGTACGATATCGCCGGTATTGTCGATTATGACGCGGCAACGGACCTGGCCTTAATTAAAGTAAGCGGCAGCGGTTTTCCGTATCTGACGCTGGGCAATTCAGACACCGCGGTCACCGGCGCCACCGTCTACACGATCGGATACCCCCTTGGCGTTACCCAGACGGTTGCGCCCGGCGCCATACCAACGCCGCGCATATGGCGGATGGCATCAGCTATATAATGATCAGCGCGCCCATCTCCTCGGGCAGCAGCGGCGGCGCGCTGGTCAACAGCACCGGCCAGGTCATCGGTGTGACAAACGCCTCTTACAGCGACGGCCAGAATTTAAATCTTGCCGTGCCGATCAACCTTCTCGGCAGCCTGTCGCGGGACAAAACGCCCGTTCCCCTCAGTGAGCTTTTTAAGAAGAGCTTTACCTATTATGCCAGCTTTCCTACAATCCCCGATTTTATCTCCTTAAACGGCAGCACCAGCACCTTTTATAGACAGGGCTACGAGGCGGAGTTTCAGGCAACCTTCTATATGTATGCGCCCAAAAACCCCGACGATATCTATCTGCTGCGAAACGACTACCTCGATCTGCTGATTGTGGAAGGCTTTACATATTTCAGCAGCGGAGTAGTCGGCGGATATGACGTCTACTATCTCGCCGATCCGTCTGAGAAATGGAGTGTTTCAGTCGGGGTTATCACTGAATACGGCAAAGAATATATTATAGTCATGGTCATGCCGCTCTAGAAATTTAATAAGCGTCAGGCACTCAATATAAGCGCGGGACGAAATGTCCCGCGCTTTGCGCTGCCGACCGGCCCGGCCGGACTAAATTTAATATAAAAATTGACGATAATAGCAAATAAAGGGTTTTTTCCATTTTTTATGCGGGGTGATACATATGAAAAAGCGTGCGGTGTCATTATTGCTGGCAGTGCTGCTGACCGTCCTCTGGCACCCGGTGACGGCCGGCGCCGGCGGTTCCATGCAGAACTTTAAAAGCGTCCGTCAATACCGTGACGGGCAGTTTATAGACGTATCGGACCAATGGTTTGCCCCCTACGTCAAAAAGTGTTACGAATACGGCCTTCTCAGCGGGAAATCGGAGACGGCCTTTGAGCCCCAGAGCAATCTGACGATTGCCGAGGCGATTAAGCTTGCGGCCGGTCTTCACAGCATCTACTATGAAAACACCATCCCTCCCAACACCTCCTCCCGCGCCCCCTGGTTCGGGCCCTATGTCAACTATGCGCTGGAAAACAGGATCATCACCAGTTCCTATCCCAATTACAACGCCAACGCCACCCGGTCGGATATGGCGGTCATATTCGCCAACGCGCTGCCGGACGAGGCGCTCTTGCCCATCAACAAAATCGGGGACGATTTCATCCCCGACGTTTCGATGAGCTATTCCTACGGCCCGGCCGTGTACAAGCTGTACAGCGCCGGCGTTCTGACCGGCAGCGACAGCGCCGGGACCTTTTACCCCGGGAGAACCATCACGCGGGATGCGGTGGCGGCAATTGTCGCCCGGATGGCGGACCCAAGCCTGCGCCAGACCCTGTCCCTCCAAGCCAAGGAGCTCTCGCCCGTGGAGCTCAGCGCCAAATGCTCCACCGCCGTTTTCCGTGTGGATATCTTCGACGAAACCGGATACTTGAGCAGATCGTGCAGCGGCTTCTTTATCAGCAGCGACGGCCTTGCCGTCACCAGCGCCAGCGTGGCTGAGCACGCTTCAGCGGCGAGAATTGTCACAACCGGCGGAAAGACATATGAGATCGCCGGCGTGTATGACTACAACACGACGTCGGATCTGGCGCTTGTTAAGGTAGAGGGCGACGGCTTTCCATATCTGGATATCGGCAATTCAGACACCGTTGCTCTGGGCAGCTCGATTTATGCCGTCGGTTTTCCCGCAGGGTATGCCCAGACGATGACAAGGGGCATCATCACAAATTTGAAATTTATTATCTCGGATACCGATAGCTTTATGTTTGACGCAAACATCTCTCCCGGTTGTTCCGGCGGCCCCCTGATCGATACGTCCGGACACGTTGTGGGCGTCATTCGCGGCATCTTAACCACCAACGAGGATGGGGAGCTGGACGATTCACAGAATGTCAACGTGGCAGTTCCCGTCAACTTGCTCAGCGGCTTTGAAACATCGAAAATCGTGCCCCTGTCGGAGCTCAACCCCTTTGGTCCCTATCGTGTGACCTCCTCACCGTCGTCGGTTGTTATAAAAAAGGGCCAATCAGCCGCCGTGGTGATCGGTGTGACACAGCCGAACCAGCAGGACTGGATGCTCTATTATGAGTCCCAGGACGAATCGGTCGTCACTTGTAAATGGGGCAGCGGGCTCAGCGGCAAAAATGTGACGCTTCAGCTTCAAGGCCTGCGCGCCGGCACGGCGACGGTTGAGGTACTCCTTCTCAAAGAATCCGACTGGAGCTATCTGGCCACGACCTATATTACGGTCACCGTTGTGAACGCCGAGCCCACGCTGCCCACCTATGAAGGATTTTACCCTGTTATCGACTTCGGCGCTTACGCCAACGTCCCGCTCTTTGATACGTTTACCAGTGAAGAGGTCAACTCCTTTTTCTATAAGGCCGAAGATGTCCGGCTCAGCCCGCAGACCGTATTCAGCGTTTACCCCGAACACCTGATCAGCGTCGGCTGCGACTACCTCGGCACGGTTGAAACGCAGAACGGGTTCCCCCTCATGGTGTTTGATTACGCGCCGAAGAAATTTCGCGTCCTCTTCGGCGTGGAAAACCACGACGACGTTCTGTGCTATGTTGTCGCAATCATCCCCTATTAATTATCACACAACCGTTTTCTTACCGCTTTTGGAGGACGAATGATGAAAAAAAGGATCATAGCCCTGTTCTCTGTTATTGTTATATTGACTTGCCTGGCCCCCGTACCGGCGCTGGCGGCCGGGAGCCTGTCCAACTTTACAAGGGTCCGCGCATACACCGCCGGCCAGTTCACGGACATCTCCGGCCAGTGGTTCGAGCCTTACGTTCAAACCGGTTACGCGCTGGGGCTCATTAACGGAAAGACGGCGACCACCTATGCCCCAATGAGCAATCTGACGATTGCCGAGGCCGTCAAGCTGGCCGCCTGCCTGCACAGCATCTACTATACCGGGAAAGCAGACTTCCCCGCCGGCGCGGTCTGGTATCAGCCTTATGTGGACTACGCGCTCCGAAACGGTATCCTGAAAAAGGGGTACGCGGACTATAACGCCCTTGCCACACGCGCCGACTTTGCGGTGATCCTCGCCGCCGCGCTGCCGGACGAGGCGCTCACCGCCATCAACAACATCAGCGCCAACGCGATCCCGGACGTTTCCACCGCGGATACATACGGCCCGGCCGTCTACAAGCTCTACCGGGCCGGCATCCTCACCGGCAGCGATAAAAACGGGACCTTCCTGCCGAAGAACAATATCCGGCGCGACGAAGTCGCCGCCATCGTCGTACGCATGGCCGACGCCTCTTACCGGCAGACGGTGACGCTGGCGCCGAAGGAGCTGTCCGCCACGGAAATTGCCGCCAAATGCACGCCCGCTGTCTTCTATATCGCCATATACGACGCTTCGGGCACCCTTATAAGCTCCGGCAGCGGCTTTTTCATTGACAGCAGCGGACTGGCCGTCACAAATTATCACGTGATAGATGAGGCTTTTTCCGCAAAGATTACCATGACGGACGGGAAATCATACGCCGTTACAGGGATATATGACTACAGTCAAACGGACGATCTGGCGCTGATTCAGATAGGCGGCACCGGCTTTCCCTATCTTGAAATCGGCGATTCAACTAAGGTGCGGACAGGCGAAACCGTCTACGCCATCGGCTATCCCCAGGGATATGCGCAGACCTTTACAAAGGGCACCGTCACCAATGATACGATGGTAATGGACGGCTTTATTCTAATGGACAGCGCCATATCGCCGGGCAGCAGCGGCGGCGCGCTGGTCAATACGGCCGGTCAGGTTATCGGCGTCCCCTCGAACTATTTTCAGGATGCGCAGAATTTGAATTTAGCAAGGCCGATTCATCTGATCGACAAGCTGCAAAAATCGACCCTGACGCCTCTTGTCGCCCCGATCTATTCCATCTCGGTCGATCCGCCCGTCATTACCGTTAGCCCCGGCAGCCAGGCAACCGTGACCGTCACGGAACCGTCGGGAAACCATGAGCTGAACATCGTCTGCTCGGTAAAAGACTCTTATACCGCCTCCTGCGCGCTGGGCGCCTGGAGCAATAATACGACCTGCCCGCTTTATGTTACCGGCCTTCAAGCCGGCATTACGGAAATCAAAGTCTCGCTGACGGGTAAAAACGGCGAAGTATTGGCCTATACGTCGCTTATCGTCATTGTCCGTGCCAGCGGGGCCGCGCTGACCGCCTACGAAGGGTATTACCCGGCGCCTGATTTCGGGGCTTATATGGGTATAGAGCCGGTCAGCAAGGTCTATTCACAGAAAGACGGCTCCACATCCTTTGCATACAGGAAGGCGGACGTCTCCGCCAGCGACTGCAGCATCAGCGACTACATCGTCCTGCTGTATGAGTGCGGGTTTGTGCTTTATGACGCCTATGATGACCGGTACGGCAACCTTGTCAGCGAGTATGTCAACAGCGACTACCGCATCGCCGTTACAATCTCCTTCGCCACGCTCAATAATGTAGACTGCGTCGTCGTCACCGCGGCGTCTTACTAAGACGCCGGACTTGTCTTCCTTAATACAAAGGGGCCGCCGCAGCATGAAAACTGCGGCGGCCCCTTCCTTTTACACTTTTACTGGAACATGATACCCGGCAGGTTGACCTCGTGGACGCCCAAGCCGGGCATTTTGATATCCCCCATCAGGCAGGCGTTGTAGATGGCCCCCTTGCCGAAGCGCTCCCGGATCTCCTCCACCGCCGTCTCCAGCCTGTCGCGCTTTTCGCGCCTTAGCGGGTCGTCGAACAGCGTCGTCTGCACCGGCTGGGAGTTGGGGATGAGGTGGATGGCCCGCACCGTGAGGGAGCGGACGGGCAGATGCCAGTCATACCGCTCGTCAAACAACGCGCGGGCCCGCCGGGCCAGCTCCATGGGGCTCTGGGTCGGCACCTCCAGAAGCGTCTGGTATTGTTCCACCGACAGCTTGTTGTCCCGGACGCTGACCATAACGCCCCGGGCGTAAAAGCCGTTCTGCCGGAGCTTGCTGCCGATGTCCTGGGACAGCTGCAGCATCACCTTCCAGGCCTCCTCGCTGTCCGCCAGGTCCTCCGTGCATGTAATGCCGTGGCCGATGGACTTGATGGGCACCTTATAATCCATGTGCATGACCCGGGACGTGTCGTTCCCCGAGGCAAAGGACCAGATGGCAAGGCCGTTGACCCCCAATAGCTGCTTTAAAAAGTCCGGCGAGGCGCGGGCGATATCCCCGATGGTGCGGATGCCGTACTTGGCCAGCTTGCGCGCGGTGGCCCGGCCCACATAGATCAGCTCCGACGCCGGCAGCGGCCATATTTTTTCCCTGTAGTTCTCCTCATCAACGACGGTGACGGCGTCCGGCTTTTGCAGATCGCTGCCCAGCTTGGCAAAAATCTTGTTGAAGGACACGCCGATGCTGACCGTCAGCCCCAGCTCCTCCTTGATGGCGGCGCGTATCTTTTCCGCCACGGCCTTTCCGTCGGCCCGGCCCACGCACCCGGTCAGGTCCAGCCAGCACTCGTCCATGCCGAAGGGCTCCACCCTGTCGGTAAAGCGCTGGTAAATCTCCCGGGCGAGCTTGGAGTATTTCAGGTACTGCCCGAAGGTCGGGTACACCACAATAAGCTCCGGGCACAGTTTTTTGGCCTCCCAGTTGGCCATGCCGGTTTTAACGCCGGCCTTTTTCGCCTTTTCCGATTTGGCCAGCACAATGCCGTGCCGGTCCTCCGTGGAGCCGCACACGGCCACGGCTTTGCCCCGCAGCTCCGGGTTGAGCATGATCTCCACCGAGGCGTAAAAGCTGTTTAAATCGCTGTGAAGGATCGTGCGCGACATTGTCACGCAAAGCACCTCCGAAAAAACTTTTGCAGCTTTGAAACTTCCCCTTGACAGGTGAAGTTTTGCAGGCTATAATGGACTCAAACTTCACCAACTTCACCTTTAGCATACGCCTTCAACGGCGCTTTGTCAATGTCAAATATCGCCGCTGTGACGTTTATGGGACATCAAATTTGTTATCCTTGAGATAGGCCGCAGCCGCTTGAGGCAAGCGCGTTCAACGTTGAGGGCATGATTTCCCGAGAGGAGCAAAAACACATGAAAACTTTTTCCGAGAAAGTGCGGGAAGCGCGCCAGCTGCTGAATCTGACCCAGGAGGAGCTGGGCGCCCTTGCGGGCGTTTCCAAGCGGGCCGTGGTCGCCTACGAGACCGAGGGCGTCCGCCCCCGTCGCAACGTGATGAACAAGCTGGCCCAGGCGCTGCGCGTCTCCTACGACTACCTGGACCGGGACGAGATTGACGACCCCACCTACGGCATGGAAAAAGACGATTATATCGAGGAGACGCGCAGCCGGTACGGCAGCCGCGCCGCCCGGGAGATGGAATTTCTGCTGGAGCGCAACGCCGCCCTTTTCGCCGGCGGCGCGCTGGACCAGGAGGCCAAGGACGCCTTTTTTGAGGCCGTGACAAAAGCCTATTGGGCGGCCAAGGAAGCCTCCCGGAAAACCTACGGAAAGAAAGGGTCCACCTGATGAAAAGAAAACTGGGAATGGGTTATTGCGGGCTGGCCTGCTGCCTGTGCGCCCAGAACGGGACCTGCCCGGGCTGCCGGAGCGGCGGCTGCAAGGACCGGGAGTGGTGCCGCAACCGCAGCTGCTGCATTGAAAAGGGCCTGAACGGCTGCTGGGAATGCGCCGACTTCCCCTGTGACACCGGCCTCTTGAAGAAACCCCGCGCCCGGGTGTTTGCGGCCTTTGCGGCGGTCCACGGCGAGGAAATGCTGCTCGACCGGCTGGAGGCCAACGAAAAGGCCGGGCTGCTGTATCATTACGAGGGCCAGCTTATCGGAGATTACGACGTCCCGGATACGGCAGACGGCATTCTGCGGCTGCTTGTGAGCGGGCCGGAGAAATAATAACGGGGAGTATCGTCCAATATGGTTTACGCCGTTGATTTTGACGGGACGCTGTGCGTCGACAAATATCCGGAAATTGGCCCGCCGCGCTATGATATCATCAATTTTATCAAGCGCCGCCGGGCGGACGGGGACAAGGTCATCCTCTGGACGTGCCGGAGCGGCCCGTTTCTTGAGGCCGCCCTGGCCTGGTGCGTCCGCCACGGGCTGGAGTTTGACGCCGTCAACGACAATCTGGCGGACAACGTCGCCTGCCACAACAACAACAGCCGGAAGGTCTGCGCCGACTATTACATTGACGACCGGAGCGTCCACGCGGACGATGTGGCGCGCATTCTGCGCCAGACGGGATAAAACGGGCGCGCGGCGTCAGTACCCCCAAGGGGCCGCCTTTACGGGAGCGGCCGGCCAAAATCAAAGCGACTGGAACGAAGGTGAACCGGTTTGTCCATCGAATTTATCACAAAGGAAGTGCGGCGTGTCAAGGAAAAATACGACGAGACAGACCCGGTCCGCCTGGCCCGGTCCATGGGCATCCTGCTGCTTTTTGAGCCTATGGGCACATCGGAGACCGCCTGCAAGGGTTTTTATCTCTCCCAGTCCCGCGTACAGGTGATCACCGTCAACAGCGACCTGTCCGACACGCTTCAGAACATCATCCTCAGCCACGAGCTGGGCCACGCCGTCCTGCATCAAAAGGCTTCCGGCGTTAAGGCGTTTCACGACTTTCGCCTGTTCGACGAGACGTCCGTTTACGAGTACGAGGCCAATATTTTCGCCGCCGACCTGCTCATGGACGACGACGAGGTGCTGGGCCTTTTAAACGACGACGTTTCCTTTTTCGGCGCGGCCGCCCGGCTGGGCGTCCCGCCGGAGCTTCTGGACTTTAAGTTCCGCGTGCTCAAGCGGCGGGGCTACAAGGTGATCGACCCGCCGATCCGCGCCCGCGGCGACTTCCTTAAAAAACTCCATGAATAATTATTGATCTGGTGACCACAGCAATGAATTCCAGCGACAAAAAGGTGTACGTTAGGGTAACCGCCGCCTTTTCCAGCGACGGGAAAATGACGCCCCTCTCCCTCATCTGGGAGGACGGGCGCGAGTATACAATCGACAGAGTCCTCGACGTCCGGCCGGCGGCAGCCATGAAGGCCGGCGGCCAGGGCGACCGGTACACCATCCGGACCTGCGGCCGGGAGAGCTTCCTCTTCTTCGAGCGCAGCTCGAAGCTCTCCGACCCGGCCCCGGGCCGGTGGTTTGTGGAACGCCGACAATAAAATGCCGTCATAGATTTATCAAGACTGCGGGGTATCGTGTATGCGCGTCAGATCCGTTATTGACCTCCACATTAAAATAATGGTTTTTCTGGTCATCGGGGCAATGCTCGTCCTGTCGGCTGTCCTGACGCTGGCCATGGCGTTTACCCTGGCGCTGGCCGTGTGGGGCTATCTCGCCGTTCTGCTGGCCTCGGGGCTGCTCCTGTGGCTGCTGTACGGCACCTATTACGAGCTGCGGGACGACCATCTCTACTGCAAGACCGGCCCCTTTGTCGAAATCATCCCCTATGAGGCCATCGCTTACCTGGCCTTGAGCGACAACAACCAGTCCTGCCTGGCTCCGTCGACCCGCCGCATTGAGATTCATTATTACAGCAGCGGCTATAAAGACGCCACGATGATCTCGCCCCAGAGCCGGGAGCTGTTTCTGGCCCGGCTGCGCCAGCGCTGCATCAATCTGCGCCGCACTGCCTAAATCACAGTGTTATGTTCCGCCGCAACGGTTTTCCTCCCGCCTTTGCGGTTTCGACGTCGCGCCCGTTCGCAGGGCTTTGCCGTGACAGCCGTCAAGCCGGTTTTCCTGTTGCCGGCTTGGCGGCGCTCTCCCCTTCTGACAATCCGCTTCGCCGCGATGCGGCGTTAACCTCAATAAATCAAGGAGCTTTGCCATGTGCGGTCGGTATTTTATCCCCGAGCCGGAGGACGACACCGGCTTTCAGGTCATTTACGAGCAGATGAAGGAGCGGTTTGCCCCCCGCGCCCTCGCCGATATGGCCAGCGGCGAAATTTTCCCCACAAGCGTTGTCCCCGTCATTACGGCGGAGGGCCCCGCCCTGATGAAATGGGGCTTTCCCGGGTTTGACGGCAAGGGCCAGGTGATCAACGCCCGCCTGGAAACCGCCGACAGGAAGCCGATGTTCAAAAAACCGTACGCCGACGCCCGCTGCCTTGTCCCGGCCCTGCACTATTTTGAGTGGCGCAAGGAGGGCGCCCGGAAGCACAAATACGCCCTGAGCGTCCAGGATGCTGCCGGCGACGGCCCCCCTTTGTATATGGCGGGGCTTTACCGGCAGGAGAAGGACGGCGCGTACCCCCTGTTCGTCATATTGACGCGCCCCGCCGCCCCCGGCGTCGCCTTCATCCACGACCGGATGCCGGTGATCGTCCCCGAGCACGTCCGGCAGAAGTGGCTGTCGTCGGTCGTTCCACCGGACGCGCTGCTGGCGGAAAGCGTTGAAGAACTACAGTACAGGGATGCCGTATAAAACATAAAAAGGGTAATTTAAAACAGCTTATGTTGGAGGAGTCCAACATAAGCTGTTTTTACAATATGGGGTTATGTGTTGGCCTCAAGCCAGGCCGGGATGTTGTAATAAATCTGCCGGCCGGCCGGATCTTCCGCCGCCGGGATAAGCCCCAGCCGCCAGAAGGACAGGCCGCCAATACCGAACATCCGGGCCAGGGCCGCCTTGGCCGCGACGCTGCGGGCATCCTCGTACCAGATGATGTTGTCGGTATTGTCCTCCGTGTTGTGGTATGTAATATAGGGGTTCTGGTATTTCTCCGAGTAATTGATGACGGCCGCCGGGTCATTAAGCCGCGCGGCGATGGCCGCGGGGCCGGGGCGGTAGGCACGGGCGTTGACAACCTTGCCGTCCACCGTTTTCCACTGGATGCTGCCGAAGCTGACGGCCAGGGCGATTTTGCTCCGGTCGGCAACGCCGGTCGTCTCATTCGTTATCGCCCGCAGGGCCGTGTAGATCTCATAAAAAGGCGTCACCGGCGTGGCGGTAAAGCCGGCGTCCATCTCCGCCGGGGTCAGGGCGGTGGCCGCGTAGTCGTGGGCCATCAGGATGACCTTGTCGGCAAGCGCGCCGATGGTCTTATAGTCATACGCGTCGTAATAGATGCCGTCCGACGTTACCGGGTGGACGCAGACGTACAGGGCGTATCCTTCCTGCTCAAGGGCGGCGTCCAGCGCCTCAAGGAAACGGTTGAACCCCTCCCGTAGGGCCGGGCCCCGCATCTCCTCAAAGTCAATGGTGACGCCGGCGTAGAGCCCCTCCCCCTCCCGCACTAATCGGGACATAATCAGCGCGACGGCGCTTTTCCGCTCCGTCTCATCCAGCAATATGGCGCTGCAGGCGTCCGTCACCGTGCCGTCGGGCAATGTCACCTTCTGGGAGGCGGTCATGTAAACGTTCAGGTTCCCCGGTATCCCGTTAGCGCCGGCCAGCGCCGGCACCTCCGGGTACCCCTCCGGCCAGACGTGGTTGCCGAAGGCGGAAGCCGGCGTGTAAAGAACGGCGTTGTGGTCCGCGTCACATTCCAGGCGGCCCCAGCCGTAGGAAACGGCGTCAAAGCCACTCAGCAGCTCCTTTTGGCCGTAGGCGTCCACCGCGTAAAAGGCGTGGGTCCAGCCGATTTTAGAGTAATAGCGATCGTACAGGCGGAGCATCATGGCGGCCGCCTGCTCCCGTGTTGCGGGACTTGACGGTTGAAAGGTGGTTTCGGTAACGCCGTTGATGATGCCGAAATCATAGGCCAGCGCGATGTACGGCGCATTCCCGGCGATGTCTGTAAACGGTATGGTGATATTTTTCAGGGATTCGGCCAGGGGCGCGTAGCCCAGCCCCCGGACAAGCATGACGGCCATTTCCTCCCGGGTGATGGCGTCATCGGGGCGAAAGACGGCGCTGTCGGCGGTGACGGCGCCGTTTTTGACGGCCGTTTCCACCTCGTCGTAATACCAGGCGGTTCGGTCGGCCACATCGGAAAAGGTCGGCACGGCCGGGTCGTATAGCTCCCAGCCGAACAGACGGACCAGCATGGCGGCAAATTCCGCTCGGGTCACGCTGCTGCCGTAGCCGAAGACGCCGCCGCCATAGCCCCCCATGATGCCCAACTGCCCGGCCCGGGCGATGTAGGGCTCCGCCCAGCTGCCCGCCGGCACGTCGCTGTAGCCTTCCGCAGCCGCAAACGCCGGTACGGAGAGGGCCATACTAATAAGCAGCAACACGGTGATGATTTTTTTCTTCATACATTTACCTCTCTCTGTTCATATAACCGTTTTCCTGGATAAATCCGGGTGTTGCCGCAACACCCGGATTAGGGTTTAACCAGGTTTTTCCACGCACAGGCTTATGACGCGCCCTGGTGCGGCAAGGTTCCATTAAACAGAGATTATTGCCCCGCCGGGGCAAACGGTTGGCCGGCGCAACTACCGCTGTACGGCTTACAGGCTGTTGAGCTGGTCGACGATGGTCTGGACATCCACCGGCTCGTGGCTGCCGGCGTTCACCAGATTGCGCAGCGGAATGTAATCCAGCAGGGCCTCCAAAAACGCTTGGGAGATGGCCTCCTTCTCCGTCTCGCTCCGCTCCGTCTCGGGCCGGAACCAGGAGCCTTTTAAAAGCGGGTCCACAATAGCCCGGGCGGCGGGGTCCTTCTTGATGTCGATGTAAACCGAGTCCTTTGTCCAGCGCCGGGGGATGCGCACCGTTGATTCCACCGTCACCGGCCGGCTCAAAACGGGCTCGGCGGCCGATTTGGCGATGATGATGTCAAAAACGCCAGTCTCCACGTGCCAGTCCCCCAGCTCGGCGCTGTAATAGGCAAAGGCGCGTTTGTCCAGGGCAAAGGTCACGGTTTTCGTCTGGCCGGGCTGCAGGAACACCTTGGCAAAGTCCTTGAGCTCCTTTACCGGGCGTATGACCGTCGACTCCCTGTCGGACACGTACAGCTGAACAACCTCCTTGCCGGCCACGCCGCCGGTGTTTGTCACGTCCACGGACACCGTCAGCGTCTCGGTATCCTTGATGGTCCCGGCGCTAAGGCGCAGGTTTTTATACTCAAAGCCGGTGTAGCTCAAGCCGTAGCCGAAGGGGAACAGCACCTCCAGCTTCTTTTTATCGTAATAGCGGTAGCCGACAAAGATGCCCTCCGCGTACCGGACCGTATCCCCTTCCCCCGGGAAATTCAGGTAGGAGGGGTTGTGCTCGAGCTTTTGGGGGAAGGTCTCGGGGAGCCGGCCGCAGGGATTTGCCCGGCCGTACAACAGGTCCACCGTCGCGCCGCCCACGGCGTCTCCCCCGTAATAAACCTCCAGAAGGCCCCGGACCTCGTCCAGCCAGGGTATTTCCACCGGGACGCCGTTGTGCAGGACCACCACGATATTGGGCTGGACGGCGGCAATTTTCCGGATGAGCTCGTTCTGGCTTTCCGGCAGGCGCATGTGGGCCCGGTCAAAGCCCTCGGATTCCCACATGTCGGGCAGGCCGGCGAAGAAGACCACGGTGTCCGCCTGCCGCGCCGCCTCCAGGGCCTGCGCCACCAGCCCGCTGTCCAATTCGTCGGACTTGTCGTCAAAGCCCCGGGCGTAAATCACGCCGGCGGGCGCGGCCTCCAGCGCCGACATAGTCTTGTAGGA
>JAJUHI010000043.1 GCA_029267955.1 Sporobacter termitidis
CGTGACGGCCTGCAACGAGATTCAGGGCGTGGGCGCCATCGGCAGCCAGAACAGGGGCTTTGACACAACCATTTCCCCGGCCATGTCGCTGCCGCTGGAAAGCGTCAACTGCGCCATGTGCGGCCAGTGCGCCGTGGTCTGCCCCACCGGCGCCATTGTGGAGACGGACGCCGTTACAAGGGTGTGGGACGCCCTGTCCGACCCATTAAGGCGCGTCGTGGTCCAGGTCGCCCCCGCCGTGCGGGCCGCCCTGGGCGAGGAATTCGGGCTGCCGGTCGGCACCCGGGTCACCGGCAAAATGGCCGCCGCCCTGCGCGATTTGGGCTTTGACGACGTGTTTGACACCAACTTCGCCGCGGACCTCACCATCATCGAGGAGGGCACGGAGCTCTTAGGCCGCCTCAGAGCGGCGCTGACCGGCGGGGGCGGGAACGCGACGCTGCCGATGATCACCAGCTGCTCCCCCGGCTGGATCAAGCACATTGAACACGCCTTCCCCGGGGAGCTGGACCACCTGTCCTCCTGCAAGAGCCCCCACGCCATGCTGGGCGCCCTGGTCAAAAGCTATTACGCCAAAAAGATCGGCGTCGACCCGAGCACCCTGTACGTGGTCTCCGTCATGCCCTGCACGGCCAAGAAATATGAGATCATCCGGCCTGAGATGCAAAACGGCGGCAACTATAACGTGGACGCCGTCCTCACCACCCGAGAGCTGGCGCGGATGATCAAAACCGCCGGCATCGACTTTGTGAACCTGCCCGACGGCGATTTTGACGATCCCCTGGGCTTCAGTACGGGCGCTGCGGATATCTTCGGCGTCACCGGCGGCGTGATGGAGGCGGCGCTGCGCACCGTTTACGAGCTGGTGACGGGCCGGGAGCTGCCGGGAGACAATCTGCATCTTGCGCCCATTGTGGGCCTTAATGGCATCAAGGAGGCTTCCGTCCGGCTTGAAAACGTCCTGCCGGAATATAAGTTCCTGGAGGGCGTGACGGCCCGCGTCGCCGTCGCCAGCGGCCTGAAGAACGCGGATGTGCTCATGCGGCAGGTTGCCGACGGCGTCAGCCCCTACCACTTTATCGAGATCATGGGCTGCCCGGGCGGCTGCATCAACGGCGGTGGCCAGCCCCGCATGGACGGCAAGCCGGAGGATTACAGGGAGCGCCGCATGAAGGCGATCTACGACGAGGACGAGAGCAAGGTTCTCCGCAAATCCCACGAGAATCCGTGCATCCAGACCCTGTATAAGGAATTTCTCCACGAACCCAACGGCCATGTGGCCCACGAGCTCCTGCACACCCACTACACCCCGCGGGGCAACTTTAACGAATGCCTGGCCGTGAATAAATAAATAGCAATCCCCCGCCAGGAGGCGGGGGATTGTCATTTCATAATTCATAGCAGATATAATTAAAACTCGCATTTATGGGGTATATACTGAAAACTCATTGTTATCATAATCGAGAACGCCCACGATACGCTCATAGATGGTATCGCCTGCGTCGTCCAACCTTTTTTGTGCTTTTACGTAAAATATGCGTCCTTTTCCGTCATAAGTAAAGTCGGAGCTCTGCGTGCTGCCGCCAGTATATGCATCGATTGTTTGACCATCGTATCTGTATATCTTAAAATACCCGTCAATATCTGTACCCGAGAAGAAAACGAAGATATCCAGATACGGGTCGTTATCGCTGAAATCGGTGACATAAAGGATTAAGCCGTCATTCCAGGTACTTTCTATCGTGTACTCGCAATCCGCAATTCTCATCGTTAAACGAATCGGCATATTATAAGAATCGTCTTCTGTTTCCCCAAAATCATGCGAGGTTTCAATCGTCATGGTATCCAGCTGGCCGTCGCCGTCAAAATCCTTGACGATAGGTGATTTTGCCGCCTGCCCGTCTTTTGTGCTATACATGTAGTTCTCTAAATCAACAGATAAAAGCAAGGGCGTTTCGGTGCCGTCGTCATTTTTAACCGTTCGCGGCAGCAAGCGCGAAAAATATGCATATTTGTCGGGCGTCGCCTTTTCCATTGACGGTTTCGGCGTCGGTGATGGCGATGGGGATGGCGGCAGCGACGGACTCGGAGACGGCTTTTGAGCCGGCGCGGGAGAAGGCGGCGGCGCAGGCGTTTCAGGCGTGGAACTCGTCTCAACTCCCGGCGAGGGGTTATCCGCCGTTTTAACAGCGTCGGCGCAGGAAGCAAGGAAAGCTGTCAGCAAAACCGCGGTTAGTAGCACTTTGATCCGCATACTGAATACCTCCCGACATTTTGTTCTGCCGCCAATGTAACACATTGATATAGGCAAATAAACGTCAGTTCGGCGTCATAATACTACAATTGTTTACAAATGTGTCGTTTTGTGGTTCAGTCCTCAGCCGCTTTTGAGCCTGTAACTTGCCGCCGATGACGTCGGCGTATTCCTCGCTCATGGTGGCATGGCTCACCCGTCCGATGATCAGCGCCGCCCTGCCGCCGGCCGGCGGCGGCCTTCGTTCAACGCGGCATTCCAGCGACAGAAACGCCTCCCGAATACGCGGGCATGATACCATTACCGACGGCTCCGGGTGCAGAACCCCCTCCTCAAAGGCGGCGCTGTCCCCCATCGCCTCAAGGCTGCTGTTGTAGACCGCCGGGCAGAAGAAGCTGACGACAAACTCGCGGGACCGCAGAATATTTTTATAGTCGGGGCTCTGCCTGTCTGCCGGGACGACGGCGTACATAGTATCTTTATGCCCCGTAAAGCAGGCGGACAGGCCGAAGCTGACGCGGGGCTTTCCGTCGGCGTCGAGCGTCGTTACGGCGTAAGGCACGCCGGGTATCCCGCGGGCAAAGTCAGACTTGGCGATGAGCTCGTACCGCCCCGGCCGGTAGAGCATAAAGTAGCCCGGTATCGGCGAACCGATTTCTATTTTCATGTTAATGCCTCCGCTGCATGTTTTCACCACTCTAGCATATGAAACATGACAACGGGCGGTCTTGTTCATTTATAGTTTTCTATCATTTTCTCGGCGATCGCCTTGATCTGTTCCCCCAGGTCCGCCGGCTCGACGACGGTGACCTTGTCCCCGAAGCTCAAAAGCCAGTTGAGAATATACGCCCTGTTGGAGTAGCCCAGCTCCAGGCGCAGGCGGCCGTCCGCCGTTTCGGTGAGGGAATTAAGGCCGTAGGCTTCCGCCAGCAGGTATTTGGCGGACGAGTCAAAGAGGGCGACAACCTTCTTTTCGTCAAACATGTTCCCCTTAAAGTCCAGCTTTTCCGGCGGTATCTCCCGCGGGGCAAACCTGCCTTCACAAAGTGTCAGCTCCCACAGCCGCGCCAGCTTGAAAAGCCGCCAGTCCTGCCGGTGGGTGCAGTACCCGAACACATACCAGGCCGACCACTGGAACACCAGAAAGTAGGGCTCGATCCGGCGGTGCGACAGGCCCTTGTCATAATAATAATCAAATTCAATCAGCTGCCGCGCCGCCACCGCCGTCTTGATCAGCCGGATTTTCTCGGTCAGGCTCCACTGAAAATTCGAGGCCAGGTCGATCACAACGGATTCCCGCAGAGACACCACCGCGTCGCTTTTGACCGACAGCTTGTCCAGCATCCGTTCAATCTGAGATTGCCCAGTAACGCTGCCCAGGCCTTTGAGCGCGGCAATCATGTCGGACAGTTCTTCCCTTGTCAGGACGCTTTTATCCAGCTTGTAGCCCTCGGCAATGGCGATGCCGCCGCCCCCGCCCTGATAGGTGACCACAGGAATCCCGGCCTGACACAAGGCGTCGATATCCCGCCCGATGGTGCGGCGGCTCACCTCAAACCTTTCGGCAAGCTGCGGCGCGGTAACACGCTCGTTTTGCAGCAGCACGGTGAGGATGCCAAGCAGTCGGTCCAGTTTCATCATCGCAGCCTCCCATTTGACCCGGCATTTTGCTCCATTATAACACCGCGAACAGGACACCGGAATGTCCTGTTCGCCGGTATAAAAAGCCCGCCGCTGTCTGGCCGTACAGCGGCGGGTTTTTATTGTCGCCTTTTTAATCAGAAGCTGATGACCTGGATGCGGATGCAGTCGACGCCGTCCACCGTCTTGCCGCCGTAGGTGACCAGCATGTTGTAGGCGCCGTTGATGTAATACGTGTAAATCTGGCCCTCCTCAAGGGCGTAGCCGTAGAGGGAGAAGGTGTTCTGCTGGAGAAGCCGGGCATATCCCTCGTAGGCCTCCTCCGTCGTCATCTTCTTGTTCAGGTCGCTGACCCTGTAATAATACGTGAACGTATCGTCCTCCGCCTTCTCCGTTTTGTAGATTGAGATACCCGCAAACGCGCCGAAATCGGGCGCCGGGAAAAGGTCGTCGTAATATCTCGTACCGGGGAGGGCGTCTACCAATGAGACAAGATCACCCTTCTCCACCTTGAGGATATTGTTTGACGGCACGGCCAGGTTGATGTTCTGCGCGCCGGCGGCCATCGCCGTTGTGACGCCGATCAGCTTGCCGGAGCTGTCAAGCAGCGCGCCGCCGCTGCTGCCGGAGGAGATGGCGGCCGTGGTCTGGATATAGCTCATATGGTCAATCTGGCGCCCGAGGCCGGAGATGATGCCGGCGGAAATGGTATTTTGGTATCCGAGGGGGCTGCCGATGGCGTACACATCGGCGCCGACGGCTAGGCTGTCCGAATCGGCCAGCTCAAGGTAGCTAAAGCCGTCGCCCTCCACCTGAATCAGGGCCAGGTCCAGCCCCTCGTCATAGCCGTACAGGCCGGTGACGGGGTATTTTTTGCCGTCCAGGGTTGTAATGGTGGCCGCCGCCGCGCCGACGATAACGTGGTAATTGGTGACGGCAAGGCCCGTATCGCTGATAAAGAAGCCGCTGCCGGATTTGACGTTTTTACCGCGGACATCGTCAATGGATATGTAGAACACGGCCGGAGCGCATTTTTCAAAAATCTGCGTGGCCGTCAGGCTCAGCTTCAGCGTCAGGCTTTTGCGGTACGCCGCGTCCGCCATCCGCGTCACGACAGCCGCAACCTCGGACCGCTTGATGGTGGTGTCGGGGAGAAAGCGCCCGTCAGCGTCGCTGCCGGTGAGCACCCCCGCCCGGTAGAGCTTGTACACCGCGCCGCTGTAGGATAGGTCCATCGGCACGTCGGGGATAGCGCCGTCCTCAACGGTGTTTATGGCGGCCAGCGCCTCGTCCGGCAGGGCCTTGGACAAAATCAGCGCAAATTCCGACCGGGTAATCGGGGCGTTGTACGCGGGGTGTTCCGCCTCAAGGATGCCGGCGGCCAGCGCGGCGTCGGCGTAGGGCCTGTACCAGAGCTCATCGGACGGGCTGTTTGAAGCCGGCGCCGACCCGGTATAATAGATACTGTTCAGGCAGACGGCCAGCTTCACGGCCTCCGCGACGGTCAACGTGCCGTTGGGGTCAAAGGCCGTGGCCGTCCTGCCGTTTACAAGGCCGTACTCGTAGGCGGCCTGGACGTAGGCGGCGTACCATTGGGAGGAGGCAACGTCCCTAAAGCGCCCGCTCTGATATGTATAAACCCGTGTGAAATTCGACAGGCTGCCGGACGCGGCCGAAGCGGCGGGCAGGATGCCAAACAGCAAAAGAGCGGCGAGGAGAATGGACAAAATACGCTTTTTCATGGTATGCCTCCGTTTGATCTGGGGTTAATTTGGATATGCTCGTCTCATTATACCGTATTCTCCATATACATACAATCAAAAAACATATTATTCCAGCGCATCGTCCCGTTTTCTCGATTCCTCGGGTTGCCTATACGTGTCTTTTAAGGTAGAATTTATACATAATGGTCATGCGCCAAATCACCCGGGCAAGGAGAGCAAGGCTGTGCCGGATACGATGAACAGTACAACCAGCGGGCCATCCGAGCGCATTTTCCGCTGCGGCGGCGTCTATTTTTTGCTGTTTTTGGCCCTGTTCGTCCTGTATCTTTTTTTGTCGCCCCTGGTCACCCTGTACGGCAGCCCGGGCGAGCCTGTGTCCATCGCCGTGCCGTATACCGGCGACGTCAAGGTCCGGCTCGTCATGGCTGCGCTGCTTACGGCCCTGGCTGTCGCGGCGCTGCTGCTGCGCCTTGGCCGACGGCTGACCGCCGGGAAAGCCGCGGCGCTGATCATTCTCGGCGGCATCGTCCTGCGCTTCGGCGTGATGCTGTACACGCCGTTTTTCATCCACGGCCATGACGTGGGCGCCTACGGCGGCTACGGCCACCTGGACTATATCGCCCGGCTCTACGACGCCTTTCGGCTACCGGATACAAACCTCGGCCAGTTCTACCACCCGCCGCTGGCGCATGTTCTCGCCGCCGTCACCGCCCGGCTTTACGCCGCCGTCACCGGCGCCGTCGACCGGGACACCATCTTTCAGTCGGCGCGGCTAGTCCCCTGCTTTTTTTCCTGCGCCGCCCTGCTCCTCTGCCTGCGCCTTTTTGACGCTCTGGAGCTCTCAAGCCCTGCCAAGCTGTTTGCCCTGACGGTGGTCGCGTTTCATCCGACCTTTTTCCTCCTGGCCCACAGCATCAACAACGACATAGCCATGGTGTTTTTCTTTCTGGCGGCGGTTTTGCAAACCGTCCGCTGGTATAAAGACCCGACCTATAAAAACATCCTGCTCTTGGCTTTGGCCATCGGCGCCGCCATGAGCGCAAAGTTTTCCGGGGCGGTAGTCGCCGTCTTTACGGCGGCTGTTTTCCTGCTGGGGCTCATCCGCCACATCAAAAGCGGCGGGGGCCTTACCATCCTCGGGCAGTTTGCCGCTTTCGCCGCCGTGTGCTTCCCCCTGGGGCTGTGGCACCCGGTCCGCAATCTCATACGGTTCGGCCAGCCTCTGGGGTACGTGGCGGAGATACCAAGGGACAGCGGCCTATATATCGGCGATATCGCGGTCGCCGAGCGGTTTTTGACCTTCAATCCCGCCAGCGTCCTGCTGGGCGGCTACTGCAACCCCTGGGAGGACCACCGTTTGTGGGAGTACGCCGTCAAATCCGCTCTGTTCGGGGAGTTTACCTTTTCGGAATCGCTGGAACCTGTCCGCGCCGCGCTCACCGGCGCGAGCCTTCTGCTCGTTATACTGTCCCTGGCCGGCATGGTCTGGCTGCTGTTTAAGAAAACAGGCAATAACCGCCTGGCGGTGTACGGCATGGCCGCCGTCTGGCTGGCGACCATTGCGCCCTTCGTTTATTTTAATATCCGTTACCCCTTCGGCTGCACAATGGATTTCCGCTATATTGTCCCCACCGTTGTAACCGGCGCGGTGTTTTTAGGGCTCTTATTTGACGCGCTGTGCCGGCGGCGGCTGAAGGCGCCGGCCGCGGCGATGGCGGTCGCGCTTGCCGTATACGCGGTTTCCGCCGCCGGATTTTACATCTTGTGAGGTAGACGACAATGGACAAGCTAAAAGGTTTGCGCTCTCTGTTTGAGGAGGTATTGCGGTACTGCGTGGCGGGCAGCGCGGGATTTCTGGCCGACGCGGGAACGCTGGCGCTCCTCCGGGAGGTTGTCCTGCCCGAAATGGGCGGATACCGGCTGTACGCGGCCGCGGCAGCCGGTTTTATCGTCGGTCTGGCGGTCAACTACATATTGTCCGTCAGCTTCGTGTTCAAAGCCGCGAAAAAAGGCGCGGGGCGCTCCCCGGGGGCCTTTGCGGTTTTTGTGCTGATCGGCCTTGTGGGCCTGGGGCTGACGGAGCTGGGCATGTACGCCGGCACGTCTTTGCTGAGGCTGCACTACCTGCTGGTGAAAACCGCAGTGACGGCAATTGTGTTTTTTTGGAACTATCTGGCCCGCAAAATACTCATTTTCAAATGAGGTGTAAGCATGGCACAAAAAACGGCGCTCATCATCGGGGCCGGCCCGGCAGGCCTGACGGCGGCGTACAAGCTGCTCACCGAGACGGATATCCGCCCCGTTGTCCTGGAGGAGACGCCCCACATCGGCGGCATATCCCGGACGGCGGTGTACAAGGGCAACCGCATGGACCTGGGCGGCCACCGGTTCTTTTCCAAAAACGACGAGGTCATGGCGCTCTGGCGGGAGATCATGCCCCTGCAGGGCGCGCCGGCCAGAGACGACAAGCTGACGGGGCGCGCAAAGCCCTTGGCGTCCGGCGGGCCGGACCCGGAGAAGACGGACCGGGTGATGCTGATACGGGACCGGGTATCCCGCATCTATTACCTGCGCAAGTTCTTTGACTACCCGATCTCTCTAAAGGCGCAGACCTTTATCAATATGGGCCTCTCCCGCACGTTGAAGGCCGGCTTCGGCTATCTGGCCGCGGCGGTTTTCCGCCGGGAGGAGAAAAGCCTGGAGGACTTCTACATCAACCGCTTCGGCAAGCCCTTGTACGAGATGTTCTTTGAGGATTACACCGAAAAGGTCTGGGGCGTGCACCCCACCCAAATCGCCCCCGACTGGGGCGCGCAGCGGGTCAAGGGCCTGTCGCTGATGAAGGCACTGGTGACCGTTTTAAAAAAGCCCTTTGTCAAAAACCAGGACGGCAAAAAGGTTGAAACGTCCCTCATCGAGCAGTTTTACTACCCCAAAAAGGGGCCGGGCCAGCTCTGGGAGCTCCTGGCCGGCCTCATTATCGGGCTGGGCGGCGAGATACGGCTGAACACCAAGGTGACGGCGCTCCAGAGCTCAAACGGGCGGATAACGGCCCTGACGGCGGAATCCGGCGGCCGGTCCGAGACGCTGACGGCGGACTACTTCCTCTCCTCCATGCCGGTTAAGGACCTGGTGCTCGGCCTGGGCGACGGCGTGCCGGCCGACGTGCGGGAGACGGCGGCCGCCCTCCCCTACCGGGATTTTATCACCGTGGGGCTTCTGGTATCGAAGCTGGAGCTTGTCAACGAGACGACTATAAAGACCTTGTCCGGCATCGTACCGGACTGCTGGATCTATATTCAGGAACGGGACGTTAAGCTGGGCAGGCTGCAGATTTTCAACAACTGGTCGCCCTATATGGTCAGGGACCCGGAAAACACCGTTTTTGTGGGGCTGGAATACTTCTGCACCGAGGGCGACGCGCTGTGGACGATGGACGATAAGGCGTTTATCGATTTTGCCGCCGGGGAGCTGGAGAAAATCGGCGTCATCCGGCGGGAAAACGTGCTGGACGGCGTGCGCATCAACGTCAAAAAGGCGTATCCGGCCTACTTTGGCGCGTACGCCCAGTTTGACCGGGTCCGGTCGTACCTGGATACCTTCTCCAACCTCTACTGCATCGGCCGCAACGGGCAGCACAAATACAACAACATGGACCACTCCATGCTCACGGCAATGGAGGCCGTCCGGGCCATCCGGGAAGGCAAAACCAGCAAAGCCGACATCTGGAACGTGAACACCGAGGCGGAATACCACGAGACAAAAAAATAACGGCCCCACAATGGGCCGCGCCGGGCCGGTTTTTATGCCGGCCCGTTTATCATTCGGGTATCCCGGCCGGGTTCCGGCTCCCAGTACTCGCGTTTGTAGATAAACGTGTTCATGATAAGGGGCGGAATATACCATTTCCGCGTGATCTCTGCGTTGCGGAAGCCCTCGAATTTGCTCCAGGTGTGGTCGGTGAATAAATTCAGCTTCAACACGGACGCGGTGTGCTTGTCCACCATATGCCTGCACAGCCGCATGGGCCAGAACAGGCCCAGGGTGTGCGGCTCCAACGGCGTGTTGATCGACGGCACGACCGCCGCGTAGTTTTTCGCCACCCTGTCGATTTCCTTGATGACCCGCGAGAGCTTTTCCATGGGCTCGATATGCTCCAGCACGCCCACGGAAACGGCCAGGTCAAAAAACTTGTCCTCAAAGGGGATGCGCTCGGCGTCGCACTGGCAGAAAGTGAAGTTGCCCTGGCGAATGCGCCTGTCGTGGAGGTCAATCCCGTACAGCTCGAATTTCTCACCATCATTTAAAAAGCGGATGACGTCCTTCCCGTCGCCGCAGCCGATTTCCAATACGCGCAGCTTTTTTGACGTGTCCAGCCCCAGCAGCCTGAAAATCTCTTTGAGCCGGTGCTTTCTGAAACACGCGGACACGCTGTTTTTCCATAATGCGTAACAGCCGGTTGTACCGATAATCATACGTCACCATCGCCGCCAGCAGTTTTCCCTCAGCCGAGGGCCTACCAGTATGTTTAACAAAAACGGCTTTCCTTAACCGCCGGCCGCGTCAAAACACCAGCCGCCGGCTCTCGCCGGCGGCTGACCTGTCATATGACAACCTTTTTCGTTTTAAGATCGTCATTTTTCGTTTTTAACACCTTCTTTAAAACGGGCTTGTCTTCCGTCTCCGGTTTTAAACCATCGGATTCTTCCGTCTCCGGCGCGTCGTCCCAGGAGATCATGAGTCCGTCCAGCTTGACCGTTTTGCCCTTGAGGTTGTCATTTTTCTCAACCAGCGCCATAATACCAACTCCTTACCGGCAAAAACGCCGAATTATCCGGGCCGATTGCAGCCGCGGAGCCTGACCGGCTCCCGCAGCGTCCTCAGCCTTGTGTACATTTTAACATGCAGATAAGCCGCTCATTCCTGGGGCTTAGGCAGCCGGTTCTGCTCGTAGAGGCTGTCGTCCATACAGCGGCGGAAGCTCCGGCCGAGCAGCAGGAACGCGCCGGTTGCCAAAAACAGCGCCGCGCCCGCTGCGACGATCACGCCGTTCCACCGGTCCAACTGCCCCTGGGTCACGGCGTAGCTGATAATCACCGACGAGCTGTTGATGACAATGTGGATAATGGCCGGCGCGATGATGGAGTTGCACCGGTAATACACATAGCCCAGCAGGAGGCCGATCAATAATGCGTAGGCGCCCTGTATGAGATTCATGTGGTAAATCCCGAAGAGGGCCGCCTGGACTAAAATTGCCGGGCGTACCCGCATGATCTTGCGCAGCTCGCCGAAGACAAGGCCGCGGAACAGGATTTCTTCAAACACGGGCCCGATGACGCCGACGGCGATTAACGTCATGACAAAGCCGCCGCCGGTAATGGCCCCGGCCAGCTGCTCATAGGCCTCGAAAGCGCCGGAAAAGGCCGGCAGGCTCTCCAATAGAACCAGCAGCAGCTCCACCAGGACGTTGACCGACAGCGCGAAGAGCACAAGCACCGGGACGCTCAGGGCGCTTAAGCCCCGCACGCTGACAAAGGTCAGAAGCTCCTGGCGGCGGTGCTGATAAAACAGGTAGAAGGTCGGCAGCGAAATCGCCACGGCGACGATGATAATCCACGGGGTCTGCGCGCCGATTTGGCGCAGCAGTTCCTCCGTCAGCTGCTGGACGTCCGGCATGGCGCCGCTTATCCCCGCCGCCACGCCCACTTTAACGGCAATGAAAATGCTGATCGCGATGGCCGTCAGCGCCTGCGCCGCGTAATAGATGGCCACCATCGCGATAATGAGCCCCGCCGCCTTGACTACTTTAAACAACTACACCAGCTCCGAATGCATTTTCAGAGGCATGAGCCGGCTCTGCGACGAAAAGACGCGGCGTCATGCCTTTTCAGCTCATTATACCTGACATTTTTGACCATGTCGAGCACAAAATCTCTCCATGCGGCGGCCGCCTGCCCGCCGGGCGCGGGGCAAAGGCCGTGAAGCAGCCTTAAAGAGCGGCGGGGCCCGTTATGTAAGGGCGAGCCACTTTAGCAGCAGGATCAGCGCCACGCCGGGGACGCCGAAAACGCCCACGATGAGGGCGTTAATCCAGTTGACGCCGATGGAGATGCCGATAAAGGCGCCCAGCCAGTTTATTATAAACAGAGACAGAAAGCCGACCAGCGTGTTCAGCGCCAGCTTCAGGACCATTTTGACCGGTTTTCTCAAGATGACGAGGATAATCAGCGCGAGTATCGCAATGATAATGACGATTGCCGCCGTCTGCAGACCGGCCATGCAAACCACTCCTTTAAAGCGTTGTCCGTCACGTACACTTCAAGTATATTCATTGTCCGCGCTGCACTTTCATTAATTTACAGGTTTAAGCCGAGCGCCGTCCTGCAATACTATAAGCGGACACAAAAACCCGGCTGTCAATAAGGCCGGTGCCGGATAGCCGCTGTCGCGGTATCAAAGGCGCAAGGCCAACAGCCGGCAGGTTTAAGATTCAACAGGCAATCGGCTGAGAATCGATTTTTGTGTCCGGGGCGGAGGCTGTTTTAAATGACAGCCTCCGTTCTCGTTTTAAGCCCGCAAAGCCCTATCTCTCCCCCTGCGGCGGCGGGGTTTGGGGGCATAAAATATGCTTGATTTTGTGAATTTCTTCATTTATACTAAATATTTGATAGGGTACCCCAAGAATAACTATATATAGGGGATATTTGATATATATGTCAGCCAGGAAGCCTTCTTACGGCAACGAGAGTATATCCGCCCTCAAGGGCGCCGACCGGGTACGCAAGCGCCCGGGCGTCATCTTCGGTTCCGACGGAATCGAAGGCTGTCAGCACGCCGTTTTTGAGATTCTGTCCAACTCCATTGACGAGGCGCGGGAGGGCTACGGCAACCTTATTATCGTGACGCGGTACGAGGACAAGTCCATCGAGGTAGAGGATTTCGGCCGCGGCTGCCCTGTTGACTGGAACCCCAAGGAAAACCGCTACAACTGGGAGCTTGTCTTCTGCGAGCTGTACGCCGGCGGCAAATACCAGAACGCCGAGGGCGAAAACTACGAGTTTTCGCTGGGTCTCAACGGTCTGGGCTCCTGCGCCACCCAGTACTCCTCGGAGTACATGGACGTCACCGTATGGCGCGACGGGAAAAGGTACACCCTGCACTTTGAGAAGGGTGAAAATATCGGCGGGCTCAAGAGCGAGCCGTACAACGGCAAACGCACCGGCACCATCCACCGCTGGAAGCCGGATATCGAGGTCTTTACCGATATTGACATCCCAGCGGAATATTTTAAAGACACGTTAAAACGGCAGGCCGTCGTCAACAAGGGCGTCACCTTCCGCTTCCGGGACCAGAAGGGCAGCAGCTTTGAGACGACCGAGTATCTGTATGAAAACGGCATCGCGGACTATGTGGCGGAGCTGGCCGGGGAGGACGCCCTTACCCAGCCGGTTTTCATTGAGTCCGAGCGCCGGGGCCGCGACCGGGAGGACAAGCCCGAATACAAGGTCAAGCTGTCGGCGGCCTTCTGCTTTTCAAACAGGGTCAACCTGATCGAGTATTACCACAACTCCTCCTGGCTCGAGCACGGCGGCGCGCCGGAAAAGGCCGCGAAAAGCGCCTTTGTCGCCGAGGTGGACGCATACCTCAAAAAGACCGGCAAATATCAGAAAAACGAGAGCAAAATCACCTTTGCCGACATACAGGACTGCCTGATTCTCGTCACCAACTGCTTCTCCACCCAGACCTCCTACGAAAACCAGACGAAAAAGGCCATCACCAACAAGTTCATCCAGGAGGCGATGACGGA
>JAJUHI010000044.1 GCA_029267955.1 Sporobacter termitidis
ATCAGTCTGCAATCTCGTACATCCTGATGACGAGATTGCCCGCTTCAAAGTGGCCTTCGCCTCTGAAACTGTTGCGGTGCAGGTAAGCGGCATGCTTTTTGCTGTCGGTGATAAACGTCGGTATCGTTTTAAAGGGCATGCTCTGGATCTCAAACCAGCCGTTGTTTTCGATATAGATGCGGAGGGGGTCCCCGTCCTTGTCTGTCCCCTCAACGATGTAGCGGGCCGACATATGGCGGACGCCGTTTTGGTTGACGACCTGCGTGTCGACGCCGCCGGGCAGCACCCTGCCGTTTATAAGCTCGCCCCGCACGGTACCGGAAAAGGGGATCATGACAACCTCGCCGGCCGGCCCCTTAAGGGCCGAAACGCTCCGGTTATCTATTTCCACATGGACCTCAAAGATCAGTTTATCCGGCATCATCCTACTCCCCTGGTTTATCCGCGCGCCTTTGCCAGCTCATTAAGCCAGATGAGCGCTTTTTCAATATGCAGATCCCAGTAGTCCCAACTGTGGGTCCCGGCCCCTTCCGTGTAGACGTGCTCGTAGCCGATCTCCAGGAGATATCGGTGCAGGTCCCGGTTCTGTTCGATCAGAAAATCCTCGCTGCCGCAGGCCATATAGAGGTTCGGGCGCGCCGCGCCGGAATCGATGAGCTTTTTGGCCAGAGCCTTGGGGTCCACGTCGCTGCCTTTGATTTGGTCCCGCTGGCCGAAGGTGTGGACAAAATAGCTGGGCGGCACCATAAACGGCGACGCGGTTGCTTCCGGGCCCGGGCCGCCGGCGGGTCCATCGGGCATCATTGCAATTCCGTCGGTGATGAGCGCCGATGAAAACGCCGCGATGCTGCCGAAAACGTCGCTGTTTTTAAACCCGTTCCGGATAGCCCCGTACCCGCCCATAGACAGGCCGCCAATGGCCGTGTCCGCCCGCTCTTTGGACAGGGGGAACACACGGCGCGTAAATTCCACCAGCTCCCGGCAGATAAACTGCTCGTATAAGACGCCTCTCGCCTTATCGTCAATATAGAAGCTGTTTTCACCGGAGGGGCAAATGACGGCGGTCCGGTGCATCATGGCCAGCTGCTCAATCCTTGAGCCCCGAAGCCAGTCCACATGGGACCCCGTGAAACCGTGGAGCAGGTAAATCGTCCTCAGCGGCTTGTCGGGGTCAAAGGGCGCCATGCCTGGAATCGGGAACATTGGCGGCTCCACGGGGAGAATCGCCGTCACTTCTGCGGTTCGTCCAAGGGATTTGGCGTAAAACGTAAAATTGAATACTGCCATCGATTTTCATCCTTTCTGCCCCGTCGCCCGGCAATCCCTATCCGGTTATTGGCAGGCACGGGCTTGTCTGTTATAATAAGCCAATACATTAAAGGAGGCATGCCCGGATGGCCGATAAAATCAGCCGGAAAGATCAGGCGGAGGAGACAAAGCGCCACATCTTCAATACGGCGCTGAAGCTGCTGGACGAGATTGGCTTTGAAAAGATAACCATCCGGGATATCGTCCGGGCGGCCAAGGTGTCCATCGGGACTTTTTACTACTACTACGCCACCAAGCTGGATGTGTTTTATGAGACGTATCACATCGCCGACCGGTATTTTGAAGAGACCGTCGCGCCGCTGCTCACCCATGAAACCGCAAAAGAGCGTATCCTCTGCTTCTTTGATCACTACGCGCGCTATTGTGCCGATATCACCGGCCTCAGCCTGACCAGCATCCTGTTTAATTCAAACAACAAATGCTTTAACCGGGACAGCGGTGTGGGCATGCTGCGGATACTCCCCCAGCTGCTGGCATACGGTCAGGCGCGGGGCGAGCTGAGCGCGGAGGAGACGCCGGAAGAAATGTCACGGTTCTTTATGATCTCGGCGCGCGGCCTGGTTTACGACTGGTGCACCCATGACGGCGGTTACGATCTTCACAGCGCTCTCCGGCGTCATGTGGAGCGGCTGCTGCGCAGCTACGAGGCGCCGCCTCCTGTTATTTATAAACCGTAAAGTCTTTGTCATGGAAAGCGGCGTTGAAGGGCATGTGGATATGGCCCGCCTGGCCGAGGGGCATCTCCTCCGGCCGCACGGGGACGCTGCCCGCCGGGACCTCCGGCATGAACAGCATCGGCGGCATGGGGGGCGCCTCCCCTTCCGGCATTTGGGGCATGGGCGGCATCATCAGCTCCAATTTCTGGGGCACCTGCGGAATGCCCAGCTGGTTGCACAGGAAATGCCACGCCTGCTCGAACCAGTCGTCGATACAGGGTCCGACGGCGCCGTCCTCCCCCAGCGCCCGGCTGACGGCGCCAGTCTCGCCGTGGCCGCCGGTACTGGAGATGTACACCGCGAAGGGGCGCTTGGCCCGCTCCATGGCGTCCAGCATGGCGATCGTCTGATAAACGGAGACGAGGGCGTCCTGCCGCGCGTGATGGAAAAACGCGGGCGGCGTCTGCGGGCCCACCAGCTCGCCGTTGGGGACATAGACGATGCCGTTGTCCGTCTGCTGCCCGCAGAACATGGGGCCAAAGCCCAGGATCATGGCGTCGGGCTTCCCCTCCTCTCCGGTGCAGCCGGCGGCTTCCATGATGTCGGGCCGGTTCCACAGGTTGCCGGTGGTCATGCAGATAAAGGCGCCGGCCGAGTTGCCGGAGATGACGATCTGCTTGGGGTTGATGCCCCATTCCCCGGCGTGGTCCCGCAGAATCTTGATGCTCTTCATCAGGTTGACCACCACCTGCGGGAAGCGGTAATCCTTCGCCACAGGATACAGATACGTGCATGTGACGCCGAAGCCCTTTCCCATTAAGCGGCTGGCGATGGCCGTCGAGTCCGACTCGCTGCAGAACATGAACCCGCCGCCGGGGACATGGATCAGCGCCGGCGTGGCCTGAAAGAACGGCGGGACGTTGGAGACGGTGACAATCAGCTTTGCGGTTTTCTCTTCGTTGAGCTCAAAGGTGAATACCTGCATATGTAAACCTCCCGTGTATTATATACGCGCTGACAGTCCGCTACAGCTTATAGGCGACCTCATACGCCTGCTCAATCACCGTCAAAAGGTTGCCGACCTTGCAGGCGTCGCCGATGACATGGATGTTGCCGGCCTTGGCGTCAAAGGGGACATAGGAATCATAACCCACGGAGACAATCACGGAATCCGCGGGGATAAACATCCCGCCGCTGCCGCCGTCAACCACGACGCCGTCGTCCCTGATTTCCCGAACAGTGGTCGAGGTATGGACGCCGATGCCGTAATACCGGATGATCTCCCGCAGCATGTTGGAATTGGCCGCGCTGAGGCCCATGATTTTCAGGATATCGTCCTGCATTTCCACAATAACCGCCCTCTTGCCCTTCAGCGCCAGGTCATAGGCGATTTCGCAGCCGGTCAGGCCGCCGCCGATAATAACGGCCGTCTCGCCGGCCTGTTTTCTGCCCAGGAGATAGTCGGTGGCTTCGATGACGTGGGGCTTGTCAGCGCCGGGGACGGGCAGCTTTTTCGGCATAGAGCCCGTAGCGACGATAATCTCGTCGGCCCCCAGCTTATCCAGCATGTCGCTTGTGATCTCCGTGTTCAGCCGGACAGGTACACGAAGGTCCCGAAGCTCTTTGATATACCAATCAATCAGCTTCTTGTCCTGCTCTTTAAAGTCCGGCGCGGCGGCGGCGATAAACACGCCGCCCAGCCGGTCGCTTTTTTCATAGAGCGTGACCTCATGGCCGCGCATTTTACACAGCCGGGCCGCTTCCATCCCGCCGATGCCGCCGCCGATGACGGCGATTTTCTTTTTGACGATTGCGGGCTTCAAGGCCATTTTTTCTTCGTTCATCGTCACGGGGTTGAGGGCGCAGGTGCCCATCCGCCCGAAGCCGCAGGGGTTGCCCTTGTAGTGGCTGACGGCGAAACAGCCGTTATGGCAGGCGATGCACGGCCGGATATCCTCAAGGCGCCCCTCCCGGACCTTGTCGCACCACTGGGGGTCGGCCAAAAGCTGCCGCGCAATGCCGATACCGTCCACCGCGCCGCTTGCCACGGCGCGGGCGGCGATGTCCGGGTCGTTCATCTTCCCGGCGCAGACGACCGGGATATTCACAAAGTTTTTGATATACGTGACCTCGGGCAGATTGCAGGCCGTCGGCATGTACACCGGCGGATGCGCCCAATACCAGGAGTCGTAGGAGCCGTTGTCCGCGTTGAGCATATCGGCGCCGGCCGCCTCCAGGAGCCTGGCTACCGCCGGGCTCTCCTCCATGCTCCGCCCAAATTCCGTATACGCCTCGCCGGGGAGCGCGCCTTCGTTAAACCCGCGCATCTTGCTGGCCACGCTGTAGCGGACGGAGACGGGATACTCCGTCCCGCAGGCGGCTTTTATGGCTTTGATAATATCCGTTGCAAAACGGAGGCGGTTAGTAAGGGAGCCGCCGTACTCGTCCGTCCGGTGATTTGTATTGGCAATGGCAAACTGGTCCAACAGGTACCCTTCGTGGACCGCGTGGATTTCAACGCCGTCAATGCCCGCCCGCTGGCACAAGGCCGCCGTTTTCGCAAAGGCGTCGACGATGTCCCGGATCTCCTCTCGGGTCAGCGCCCGATGCTTGATGGAAGGCTCCCAGACGTTGGGCAGCCCGTCGGAAGGCGCGACCATCGTCGGACGGAGCATCTCGGGGCCCATCTTCTCCATACCCGGAAAGAGGATCTGCGCGCGGCCGAAGCCGGCGCCGAGCTGCAGGAAAAACTTGGCGCCGTACCCATGGATATCGTCCATGAGCTTCTTGATCGGCCCCATAAACAGCGCCTCCGACTCGTAGAGCCAGCCGTGGCCCATCCCCTGCACCGCCGTGACGCCGGGGATCATCAGCCCCACGTTCGCCTTGGCGCGTTCCACGTAGTAGGCATGGGTCCGCTCCACGAACTTCCCGTCGAATCCGATGGGGCTTGTGCCGCCCATGGCGCACAGAATAATCCTGTTTTTAAGCGTAATACCGCCGACCTTCATCGGCGTAAACAGCGCTTCATATTGCCCTTTCATATGCCCTCCAGTAACTTATTTTACTACCAAAATATCACAACAACTGAACATGTTCAATAGCGAAAACGGAATTTGCTCATACTAATATTATCGTTGTAAAAAAGTAAAATACCCTGAAATATAAACTGAATCTCAGTTCAATATATCAGGGTATTATATGTTGGGGTATCTTCTTAACGGGAGTAACCTATTTTCTGCCGGCCAGCGCCTCGTCCAGGGGTTTGCCGGCGGCGGCGCGATACTTGTCGTCCAGCGCTTTCACTTTGGCGGGCTTGAAGAGCAGGGCCAGAATAACGCTGATGACACCGCAGATCCCAACAAAGATAAAGGCCGCCGAGGGGTCCGGGAAGCCTTTGGAAAAGAGCAGCACGGCAACGATCATGGGGCCGAAAGCGGAGAGCAGGCTGGCCACGGGATTGACACAGGCAAAGACGCTTGGGAAGTCCTCAAGGCGCCAGTACTGCACGGCGCCGGAAACTGTGAAGTTGGACGCCGCGCCCATGAATACCGCAAGGCAGGCCAGCGCCACCAGCATGGCGGAGAAGCTGCCGATCACGCCGAAAATGCCGGAGACGATCATCAGTGCCGTTGAGATGATTATGGCTCGTCTGGTACCGAATTTTGTGTCGACCACGCCGAGAGCCCAGCTGCCGAGACAGGCAACAACGCAAATGCCGAGCATGATCATGCCGAACTCCCCGGAATCTGGCGCATAGCCATAACTGCCGATGATGGAGACCGTCTGTGTCATCAGGCCAATGGAGGTCATAAGCAGCAGGCCCATGGGGATGGTCAGGCACCAGAAGGAACCGCTCCTGAAGGTGTTCTTCAGCGTCCAGACGGTGGTCTTCCTGTTCTCAATCTCCATTTCCATCATGGCCTTGGCGGCCTCGGGCGTAAAGCTCCTGTCGTTGTCCCGATAGGCGCCGCACTGCTCGGGATAATCCTTGACGAACACGCCGCCGATGACGAGGCCCACACATCCCAGAATGAAGTACGGGAGAAAACCGCCGGCAACATCGGGTCTGCCAAGGGTCGCCATCTTGGAGAACACGCTGCCGGCAAAGGCGGAGACCAGCGCGTTTCCGATCGGGAACGCAAAGGTCACAATGCCCATGACGGTACCTTTTCTGCGGGGAAACCACTGACCGATCAGAATGCCGATGGTGAAGGTGCACCAGATTGATACGATGAAGCTCTCAAGGAAGTAAACAACATGCCATAACGTCAGCCTCCCAGGCCCAATGAGCATCACGCCCAGCGCAAAGACCATGGACACGACGCCCAGGATCATGCTCAGAACCTTGATGTTTTTGACTTTGCCAATATTGCGGGAGAGAACGAGTTGTGTTGCGATGCCAAGGACCTGTGCGACGGTGTAGAGTGTGGAGACGGTCTGCTGTCCGCCGTACAGATCGGCCAATGCGTTCATCGGCCAGTTTGTAAATGCCACAAATGTCAGAAAAGCGATGAACTGATAAATAATGAGCATCCAGCCGCGAAAACCAAAACCAATGTTTTTCTTGTGCATATGTAAGCTCCCCTCTTCTTTATGACGCTATTTTCCGAGGATATGGATTGTCATCTCCCGTAAAATTATGTTCTGGGCGGCAGGCCCAGGATTGCCCTGGCCTCGGCGGGCGCGGCGGCCTCACAGCCAAATTCTTCGATGATGCGCTTTGCCTGGGCCACAAACTGAACATTGCTCTCAGCGAGAACGCCCCGCCGGTAATAGACGTTATCCTCCATGCCGACACGGACATGGCCGCCCATGGCCACCGCCGCATAGAGAATCTCCATAGCGCCGGAACCGACGCCAAAGGCCGACCAGGTCGAACCCGGCGCCACCTCCTCCATCGTTTCCTTCATAAAGACAAGATTCTTGACAGATGCCCGGATGCCCCCGGGCACGCCCATACAGAACTGGAAGTGAAGCGGCGGCTTGAGAAACCCGTTTTTAACAAGATACGCCGCGTTGTAGATCATCCCGGGATCGAAGACCTCAATCTCCGGCTTGACGCCTTTTTCCTGCATCAAAGTCCCCAGCTTTTCGAGAAACTTCGGATTGTTCTCGAAAATGGTGGTATTCTGCCAGTTCATCGTCCCGCAATCGTAAGACGCCATGTCCGGCACCAGCTCGTAAAAGGGCCTGATGCGGTCTTCTTCCTTCAAGTTGACACCGCCGGAGGTGGTGAGGTTGATGATGATGTCACAATCCCTTTTCGCGCGCAGCAGCGACACTGTCTCCTCAAATTTCTCAAAGACCATGGCCGCATTGCCTTCGTTATCCCGGCAGTGAATATGCGCCACGGCGGCCCCGGCCTTCCAGCAGTTGTAGATCTCCTGCGCAATCTCGGCCGGTTCAATGGGGACGTTGGGGTTGTTCTCTTTTTTGGGCCACGCGCCCGTGGTGGCGACGGTGATGATCCGTTTGTTTTTCAGGTTTTGCATTCAGGTGTCACCTCCTTTCCTTGCACTTGCCTGACCGCATGTCATTCCGCGGAGGCGGGAACCCGCGTTCTCAAATCCGGAATGGTTTCCCGCCCGCGCGGGAAAGACAGGGCTTGTCAGATATTGCCGCCGTATGTATACGTCCTGTCGGGGACGTCATTGAGGTCGTCTTCGTCTATTTCCGCGACGCAGCGGGCCATGGAGCCGTCACCCAGGTACCAGCGAAGCGGGAAACAGTAGAAACGAAAACGCTTTCCTGAAACTTTGTCCAGGTCGCCGCCGAGGTTTTCAACGCCCACGATCCCATGTCCAAGCATCAGCTTGTGGCAGGGCTCCCAGGTGCCCCAGCAGCCGATGGCTTCCAGGTCGCCGAACTTCTCATCGTAAGCTTTCTGCCCGTGCAGCTTGATGTACTCAAACTTGTCAAACTCGGCATATGCCTCAATGCCGAACGCGTCGATATACTCCTCTGTGATGGGCTTCCCTGACGCGCCGATCAGGTTCATCCGGGTCATGCCGTTGTTGCCCATGGCCGTGTGGAGCGGATGATCCAAAGCCTGGCTGTCCATCGCCACACACTTGACCTTATGTTTGACAAACCACCTCCCCGCCTCGACGCCGGTGCCGCAGGAATAGTGGTAATACTCTTTGGAATCGTCAAACTTGCGGTGCATGCCGGTATTTAAGCAAATAACCATTCCTTCAAGTTCGGAGGGTTTGATCTGCGCACGCTCGCAGGCCTCCTCAAGATGCTTCGGCAGAATCAGCCCCCAGCGTTCAATCTGAATCTCGAGACAGACCGCGTCTCCGGTGTAGGCGTCTACAGGCATCTCATGGGTATACCGGGCTCTTCTGCCGTCAAATTCCCGTTCCATCACATGGCGGGGCGCGTCGCAATGGGTTCCGGTATGCATGGTGCAGGTGATCTTTTGGGTCAGCACGCCGCCTTTCGCCATGGTGTGCGTGTTGTCAATCACCGGTTTGTCAAAGTAAGGCCAGCGGGGAATTTCTGCGCTGAACGGATGCGTCAGATCTACAAAAACCTTCTTGCCCATTTCTTTCCTCCTGAGTAGCTGTAATTTGTCGTAATTGCTATTTGTCATAGAGCGCTTTGATCAGATACGTATTGAGGCTGTCCCGGACTGCCTGCATTTGTCCGGGCGTCCAGCTTTTAAAGCCTTTGCCGGTTTTAAAGCCCAGGTGCCCGTGCGCGCGCAGCTCCTCAAGAACCGGCGACGGGCGCCCGGACGCTTCAAGGTGCGGCAGGATGTAATCGTGGATGCTGTACGTTAAGTCCAGTCCTACCATGTCCGCGTTTTCCAGGGGACCCAGCTGCCCCAGCCGCAGCCCGAACGAGAATTTGACAGCCTCGTCAACTGTCTGTGCGTCGGCAATGCCGTTTTCCACGATAGAAATGGCTTCCCGCCACAGGGCGTGCTGCATTCTGTTGGCCACAAAACCGGGCACGTCCTTTTGGCATAGAATTGCCTTCTTCCCGACGGACGTCAAAAGCTGCATCACCGTCTCCGCCGTCTCGTCGCTGGTGGCGTCTGTTTTGACGACCTCCACCAGCGGGATGAGGTGCGCCGGGTTCCAAAAGTGCGTCCCGACGAACCGCTGACGGTACTTCAAGTTCTCGCTGATCCTGGACGGGCTCATCACGGAGGTGTTCGTACAGAAGATGGCCTCAGGAAAACAAAGCGTTTCAAGCTTTGCAAAGGTCTCCTGTTTGACTGCCATGTCCTCATATACCGCCTCAATGACCAAATCGGCACGTTTAACCTGCTCGCTGTCTATGTCCGTTGTGAAAAAAATCCGTCCGAGGCGCTGGTTCAATTCCTCTTCGGTGATGACCTGATGGGCTACCAGCAGCCGGCAGTTTCGTGCGATTTCGCCGTGGATATCCTGTGCGGTGATGTCGGTAACGGTGACACGGATCGCGGGACTTGCCGTCATAACAAAGGCGATGTTTTTACCCATCATGCCGCCGCCGACAACCAGCACATTCTGAATCTCTTTCATAAACTTAATTACCCCAATAGCCGCCGTCCGCCGCGTAATTGGAAGATGTGAAGAAATCGGAAGCCTTTGACGCCAGGAAGATGGCCATCCCGATAAAGTCCTCCGGCTCTCCAAGGCGGCCGATGGGCAGCCGCTTTAAGAAATTCTGGTAGACATTGTCGTCATAGAACATCCATTCCGTCAGGTCCGAGCGGAAAACCGTGGGGTTGAAGGTGTTGACCTGGATGTTGTATTGCCCCAGGTCGCAGCCAAGGGATTGAACCAGCAGGTCCACGGCCCCCTTGGACGCCGCGTAGCCGGTATAGCCCTTCATGCCGCGCTTGCTGCGCGCTGAGGAGGTGATGACCAGCTTGCCGCCCTTCCCCTGCTTTACCATCTGCTCCGCGACGTATTTGGCCAGGAGATAGATGCTCTTTGTGTTGGCGTCCATGATTTTCTGCCACTCGTTCAGCGACTGCTCCAGGACGCCCTTGGCCGCGTTGAAGCCGTGGCAGGCGCATAGAATGTTGATTTCGCCATATGTGTCCACCGTGAATTTAACGATTTTGCGGACATCATCCTCGTCTACCGGGTCGGCGGCAATGACGGCGCATTCACATCCGGCAGCCCTCATATCGCCCGCGATTTGTAAAAGCTTTACCTCGTTCCGTGCCGTCAGGATTACCTTGGCGCCGGCCAGTCCGTATCCCGCCGCTATGGCGCTGCCCAAGGCGCCTGTCGCGCCCGTCACGATGGCGACCTTGTCTTTTATGGAAAACAGATTGTCGACAAATTCCTTCTTAACCATGTATGACGCCTCCTACCGCTGCGGTTTCACCGGCCATTTCTCATAGGGGACGTCTTCGGTGGCAAACGTCATCTCGTCCCCTTGTTTTTTGACAATAATCCACTTGAGCCAGTTCTTGTTGTCCGTCTCGGGGTAATCCTCCCGCAGGAACCAGCCCCGTGACTCCTTGCGCAGCTGGGCAGCCCGGAACTGCATTTCCGCGGACAGCACCATGGCCTCCGCCTCGTGGCAGGACAGCAGCTCGTGGAAGTCGTCGGCTTTCATCGTCTGCGACAGCTCCTTTGCCTTTTCGACATAGCGCAGGGCCGTGGCAATGCGGTGGGCGCTCATATACACCATCTGCTCCATGGGGCCGACGGCCTTCTGGACAAGCCGGATGACATCCTTTGCCGAGCAGCCGGAAGCGCGCTGAAGGGGGGCGTAAACCCGCTCTGCGCTGTCATTGACCTGCTTTTCATCAACAGGCGCCAGCGCACCCGATTTTGCCGTATCGGCGGCGCTTTGCGCGCAGGAGATACCGGCGAACACCGCATTGAGAATACCGGAGCCTCTGTTGCGCCCCGGCGGCGCCGGCACGGCGCCGGGGGCCGCGGAGCCGCAGTAGCTTACGTCACCAATGGCGTACAAGCCCGGGATGGTGGTCTGCATATCGTGGCCGACCTTGACCGGAGACTGCTCGCCAATCAGCATCGGGCAGACCTCCATGTCCTGATCGACCCTGGCGGCGCTTTCCTCGTTGAGACGCCAGAAGGTCTGACCATAGGGGCGGTCCCACAGGCCGGACAGCCCGCCGCCGCTGGCCTGTTCCTGCTTTAAAGTGATCGGCCCCAGGTCAGCGCTCATCTGCTTGTACCATTCGGCGATGGCCGTGCTGCTGATGTCCGGTTCCGGGCCGGTGCGGAAGCGTTTTGTGATATGTTCGCCGTTTTTGTTGTACATGTAATTTTCGCCGTAGACGACTTCCTGATGGCTTTTAACTTTGACCAGCTGTGCAAAGTTGCCGAACTCGGCGTTGCGCATCTCCGCGCCCGCCCTGTATGCGGCCGCAATACCGTCGCCTCTGCCGCTGCTCCACATGGGGCCGACCCGGTAGTTCTGGCTGCCGGTGGCCAGTATAACGGCTTTGGCCCGGATACTGTAAAAGGTGCCGTTTATAATGCTGAAGCCTGTCGCGCCGGCGATTTTGCCGCCGGCAGTCAGAAGATCGGAAACGGCGACCTTGTCAATGATTTTAACGCCCATCTTCTCCGCCGTCTGACGTATCTTCAACGTGATGTCCAGATCGACGCCGATAATGGCGGTCATGGGGCCTGTGGGAATAACGGCATAAGTCCCGTCCGGCCGCTTCGGCAGCCGGGCGCCCCATTCCACGAGCTTATCCAGCATCCTATTGTTCATGGAGACGTATTTTGCCATCAGCTCCTGGTCGCCCAGAAAGCAGCCGATCGCCTGGGCGTGATACGCCACGAAATCCTCCGGCTTAATGGCCGATAAATCAAAATACTGCAGCACGCCGCCGCCCTTGTTGGCCTTGCCCGAATAGCCGGCGGTCTGCTTCTCCACGATCAAGACATCCAGGTCCGGGTCAATTTCCTTGAGGGAAACCGCCGCCGTCAAACCGGCGATACCGCCGCCGACCACCAGGATGTCGGCCTGGAGCTTTTCATGTCCGTATTTCATATCCATTTAAGGCCCCTCCCTTAAAGATAGCGGTCGAAGGTCTGCAGGAGCTTTTCGCTGCTGTAATCGGGGATAACCTCGATACAGCCCTTTTTGCAGACGGACGCGCAGTAGAAGCAGTGTTCACAGTCTTCGACGTATTTGAAAACCGGCTTTTTATTCTCCTCATCCCAGCGGATGACATCGACAAAGCAGGCCTTGTAGCAGAGCTTGCAGCCGACACAGCCTGTAGGGTCGAAACGAATCTGATGCTTTGTATCAATCATGTTCCCATCGCCTTTCTAAAAATTGTCCCGCTCCTCGGGGTATATCCTGGGCAGCAGCGCCGCCAGATTCGTAAATTCCTTGATGTTGTGCAGGCACAGCGCCCGGACCGGGTACTCGGGCATAGAGACGCCGTCCGGAATCGCCTTCACTTCCTTCCCGTTTATGATGCCGTACCCCATCCAGAACCGCGTACGCAGCTCCACGCCGCCGTCAATCGGCCTGACAAAATGGCACATGATCGTCCCGGGGTTGCCGTCGGGGCCGTATCCGTGGGCGCAGACAATCGTGGCGCAGGCGCTGGTGTCGATTTTGGAAACATCAAAACCCAGGTCGCCCGGGTGTTTAAAGTTGATCAGGATATTCTCCGGCCCCATGCCCACATCCTCCAAAACGCGGTGGGTGGTGTCCCAATAGCGCTCCCTGTAGCTTAAAAACGGGTTTCTGCCTTTTTCCTTCTGCATGGACTCGGCACGGTAGTGGTCCTCCCGGTCCCAGATGGTATACCGCAGATTGTCAAGGCCGTGCCAGGCAAACCACCAGTCGAACATCTCGCCCGTTACGCTCGGCATTTTGACAAGGTTTGAGACATAGCCCGTCCCGTCCGGCATGATGCAATAGCCGATTTCCTCTTCAAAGTAACCGGGCTCAAACAGCCGGTTGCGCTCCTGCACCGGGAGCGCTTTCGATGGGTCCATGGGGCCGGCCAGCACCTTCTGATAATGCTCCGGCGGGGCATCCACCATGTCTTCCAGATAATACTTATAATAGGACTTTTTCTTATCCTCCTCGGTGACAGGCACCAATTTCCGAGCCATCATCAATCATCCTCCCGAAAAATTAAGCCCCTATCACGTTATCAACCTGATAGGGGTTTCGCTAAGTCGATATTAACTTTCGGGCTACTGGCTGTAAAATCGATTTATTCTATGAGCTCATAAACAGACCTGAATTGCGGGATGCACGGGTTGTCATTTTTTCGATTCCATGCGACAACAAGCTCCAGAGGCCTCAGGTCCTTCAGCCGTACCGCCGTCATGCGCGGATTGAAAACGGCGGTGTTGTTAAGGCTGCCGACCGCAACGCC
>JAJUHI010000045.1 GCA_029267955.1 Sporobacter termitidis
GTGGCCGATTTCAGGTCCGGGTAATCGTCGAGGTTTAATGTCTCCGAATAGGTGATGCTGTCGCCGGGCATCAGGTCATAAGAGCCCATCACCGCCATGAACATTTTGTCCGCAGACCAGGTGTACAGGTTATTGCCGTCCTTGTCGAAGAGCTTGAAGTCGAATTTCTGGCCGCTGGAATGGTCGATGGTCACGGTTTTCTTCATATTGTTGGTCAGGGTGAGGGTCATTTTTAAAGTGCCGTTTTGCACCGTCGCCGACGCCGTTATATCAACACGGCTGGTCAGGCTGTCCAGAAGCGCGACGAGCCGGGAGACGACGGTGACGGCTTCTGCCCGGGTGGCGCCCTCCTTGGGAAACAGGCGGTTGCCGCCGCGGCCGTTGATGAGATTTAAGAGCCTCGCCGTGATAATGTCGTTGACATAGGCGATGCTGATTTGATCGTTGTCGTCAAAGGGCTCGGGCATCATCTTGATAACGGCGTATTCGCCGCCCGTCTTGTAATCCAAGGCCTCGATGATCCAGTGGATCATGACCTCCCGGTCCAGCGTCTGGTTGGGGCGGAAGCTGCCGCCCTTTTCAACTATGCCCGCTGTGACAAGGTCGGCAAGTTCGCTGGCGCCAACGTCCGAGTTTTTCATGTCGTCAAAGCTGTCGGCAATGTTGGGCGCGGTGATATAGTTGATGGAGATGTCCAGGGCGCTGTGGAGCAGACGGACAAACTCGATGCGTGTGATGCGCGCGTCGGGGCGGAACTTGCCGCTGCCGTCGTCAAAAATATCCGGGTCGCCGTAGCGGCGGACATCCTCTGTGTACCAGGCGCCGTCGATATCCTTATAAGCCGGCTGCGCCGCTGCCGTCACCGGCAGGATGCCGAGCAGCGCGACGATTGCCAGCAGTGCCGCGAGTATTTTACTTTGTTTCATAAAAACCTCCGTTTCGCCGCTGAGCGGCCATCTGTAAAATATAAAAAATTTAAGTATCTTCCGGGTCATTTTCTTTCTGAATGTCAGACGTGCTGCGGGCTGTTTTGTTCCATCATACCACAAACCGGATTCATAACAAGCGCGTTTGCGGGCAGAGTATTAGCGACAGATTTGACATCAACAGGCGCGTTTGCTACAATAATATGGTAGAAAGGAGGCGCGGCATGGAGAAGTTTATCCCCTTTGAAAAGCTCTCGAAGAAGAAAAAGCGGGAGCTTATGGAAAAACAGCGGCGGAGCTGGGGGCCGCTGAGTCCCGTGACGCGAAAGCCGGACAATCCAAAGGCATATAAAAGAGCAAAGGAAAAGGCACGTATGCGGTATGACGATCGACCGCCGGCGTGCCTTTGATGTTTTGCTTTGTTTAAAGATTGGCAGGCGGCGTTTCGCCGAAGATAATAATAAACAGGGAGGCAGCACATGAAAGACGGCACGGTCATTAAATGCGAAAACATAACGGAAGAGATCATCCAAAAGTATCAACAAGAGGGGTATCGGCTGGTCTTTCAGGAAAACGTAATGGAACATGATTTGACCGCCATCCCTCGAATGGAGACGTCTTTGCCCCTGGCGCTGAGGAGCTGGTCTAAATCCTCGGACGCTGATTTTTATAAAGTATACAAAGCATCCTTCAAGGATCGTCCCGGCTTTCCGGGCTGGTCCATGAGAGAATGGACGGCTTGGCTGTCGTCGAGCCCGACATTTTTGCCTGAACGGACGTATATTGCCGAGGTTGACAACGAAGCCGTGGGCTTTATCGCCGCCGATAGTGACTCGGAGGACACCCGCGGGTACATCATTCAGGTAGGCGTCATACCGGAGTGGCGGCACAAGGGGATAGCCGCCCTATTGATATGCAGATGCCTGGAAGCATTACATCAAGACGGCAAGAAAGCGGTCGTCCTGCACGTCAACCAAAACAATCCGGGCGCCATCAGGCTGTTTGAACAATTGGGGTTTAAGACAGTGCGTGTTCGCGGTGCTTTTGAAGCGCCATCGTCACAGGGCATGTGATGATAATCATATCCGCGCGGCAGAGAGCATATTTAGTTCTGCCGCGCTTTTTTAAAGTGCAGGAAGGCCAGGATGCACACCGGTATAAAATAGGCGCACCAAAACTCCAGGACCAGGACGCCCAGCAGGTCCCCGCCGGCCATCCCGGGAGAAAACACGCCCAGCAGCGGCATGATAAAGCAGGAGATGAAAAAGACGCCGTGAATGAATAGCAGCGTTTTCAGCGCCCGGTCGGCGCGGCTTCTGACGGTGACTGTGAAGGCGATAAAAAACGTCGACAGGGCCATGAAGGCGTAACCAAGCAGGTCATAGCTGAAAAACAGGCCGAACTGCCTGTAATCCAGGATGGCGGATGCTTCCGGGCTCAGGCTGGAGAGCCGCACCGTTGTCAGCTGGGCGTAGTAAACCAGTAGGACCAGGACGGCGTAGACGGCGGCGAAAACCACCGCCGCGGTCGCCATGCCGACCCGGTGCCGGCTGCAGTCGGCGGAAAAGGCGCAGATCATGGGGACGAACCCCAGCGCGATGAAGATGCTTGCCAGATAGCTTGACGCCAGGCTGCCAACGAGCATGGCCAGCGCAAAGGCGGCGACGGCGGCCAGCGTGACCAGAGAGGAGACCAGACCAAGTTTTCTGTTCATTTCCAAAATACCCCCAATACTGGAGGCCAGTATATCATACCTGGACATAAAGTGGAACATCTCCGCTGAAAACCTGCGCTGACGGCATCTTGTATAACAGCACCGCCATCTGCGCTCTGGTCAGCGGCGCCGACGGCTGGTACGTCCCGTCGGGATACCCGGCGAGCACCCCGCCGGCAGCCAGGGCGGCGATGGCGCCGTAGGACCAGGGGTTTGACACCGGCGAAACGTCCGTAAACCTGCCGGCCGAGCCGGTTGTCTGCATGGGCAGGGCGTTTTTCACCATGACGGCAATCTCCTCCCGGGTGACGGGCCGGTCCGGGTCGTACAGGTTGCCGCCGACGCCGTTGACAATGCCGTACCGGCGCGCCGTTTCGATATAAGGCTGCGCCCAGGAGCCGATGCAGTCGTCAAAGCTGTATGCGGTGTCATAGGACGGATTAAGGCCCAGCTTTCGGACGAGCACCACGGCGGCCTGGGCACGGGTGAGGGGCGCTTCCGGTAAAAACCTGTCGGGGGAATAGCCGTAAAAATAGCCTTTTAAGTAGGCCTCCAGTATATATTCCTTCGCCCAGCTCGTCTCGATATCGGCGAAGGTGCAGTTGTTCAGCCAGAGCTTGTAATAGTCCCAGGTGCGTAGCGTCTCCTGTCCCAGGCACCAGCTGCCCGTCCCCTTGAGGTTGTATTTTGCAATAAGCGACAGCTTTGCCTTGATGGACTGCTCGTTTTCATACCAGATGGTATAGGTGCCTTCCGCCAGCGCCCGCCCGCCGATGACCGGCTTTTTGTCGCCGGGCCGGATGGTGATGCTGGCGCAGGCGGACTTGCTGACCGGGTCAAGCCGGACGGCGCCGCCGTAACGGTTTATGTACTGCGCGATGGCCGCATTGCCGACGCCGTGGCCCTCCGGATGTCCGCCGCTGTCGGACCAGATGCGCCCGTAGAAGGGGAGACCGACAACGATTTTATCCCCCGGGACGAGACCGAGGGCGTATTGGATGGATTTCTCTATGAAAGACAGGCTGGATACCGGCCCGGCCGGCCCGCCGCTGTAGTGCTCGTTATAGGCCATGATCAACAGATAATCGCAGTATTCAGAAAGCCCCGCGTAATCATAGGAGCCCTGCCAGCCGGTATCTAAGCCCCAGGGATTGGCCGCCACGGCGACGGCCAGCTTTTTGCCCGCCGGCAGCAGCGACCGGAGGAGCCGGACAAAATCCACATAATCGGCCCTGTCGGCGGCGGTCAGGTTCTCGATATCGATATTCACCCCGTCGAGCCCGTAAGCCTCGACGGCCTCGGCTAGACTTAATGCCAGCTTTTCGCGGCTTCTTAGCGCGGCCCTGCCCGCGGACCTGGACCAGTCGTTGGACAGGTACGGCACAACGTCGATGCCCCGCCGGTGCATGTCCTCCACAAAGGCGGTGCTGACAGCGGAGGTCAGCACAAGGCTGCCGTCGCTTTTTAGCGCAAAGTAGTTGGGGGCCACCTCGTCGAGCGAGTTCTGGGTGTTGTCGACGAGCCTCGTGTAATCCGAGACATTGCCGAAATATATGTAGGACATGTTGAATTTGTAATCGGCCGCTTCCGCCGCCGGCTGCGGGAAAAGCGCCGCCAGCAGCGACAAACAGATGCAGGTGATCCCCGCCTTTTGTAGCTTTTTCATCTCTTCCCACTCCTTGAGGCCCCAGGATAGGGTGTCTGTCCGCTGCTGACATTTTACAGAGGATGGGGGCGAGAATCCTGTCGGAAAATGCGGGGAAATATGAAAAGAGATAAAAAAGCGCAAAAAAAGCCCGCCGCCATGTACACCGGCGGCGGGCGCGCATTAAGCCGCCTGCATCCGTATCAGCAGGGCGGTCATTTCGGCTCTTGTAATGTCGTCCCAGGGGCGGAAGGTGCCGTCGGGCCGGCCCGTGATCACGCCCTTGGCCGCCAGGGCGGCGATGGCGCCGGCTGACCAGGGGTTCGATGTCTGTGAAACGTCGCTGAAAACCGGCGTCCCCTGGGCGGGATAGCCGAGGATGTTGTTGAGCATCACGGCCACCTCCTGGCGCGATACGGCCCGGTCCGGCTCGAACCGGTTATTTCCGACGCCGGAGACAAGGCCGTGCTTTCTGGCCGCGGCGATGTACCCCTCGGCCCAGTTGCCCTTGGTGTCGGTAAAGCTATAGGCTGGATCGCTTTCCTGCGGGTAACCCAGCATCCGCACCAGCATGGCCGCTGCCTGCGCCCGGGTCAGCGGGGTGTCGGGGGCGAAGCTGTCGGCGGAGACGCCGGTCACAAGGCCGCCCAGGTAGGCGCTGAGGATATACTCCTTGGCCCAGCTGTTTTGGATATCGGCAAAGGTGCAGCCGTTGAGCCACAGGCGGTAGTAATCCCAGGTCCCGGCCGTCTCCTGTCCGAGGCTCCAGGTGCCGGTGCCCTTCAGGCCATACTTGTCCACAAGGCGGAGCTTTTCCTTCAGCGTCTGCTCGTTGTCGTACCAGATGGTGTAGCGCCCCGGCTCCAGCAGTTGGCTGCCCACCACCGGCCTTGCGTCCTTCTGGTTGATGATGATGGTAGCCTTGGCGGACATGGCGCCGGTGTCAACGGTGACGGCGCCGCCGTAGACTGCAATGAGCTGTTCGACCCTGGTGTTGCTCACGCCGTAGCCCTGGGGATAGCCGCCGCTGTCGGACCAGATGCGCCCGTAAAAGGGGAGGCCCAGGACGATTTTCTCCTTCGGCGTCTGGCTCAGGGCGTATTTGATGGATTTTTCGACGAAGGACATGCTGGAAACGGGGCCGGGCTCGCTGCCGTACCAGTGTTCGTCATAGGCCATGATCATCAAGTAGTCGCAGTATTCGGCAAGCCCCGCGTAATCATAGGAGCCCTGCCAGCCGGTATTATACCCGTTGGGATTGGCCGCCACGGCCACGGCGATGGTTTTATCCGGCAGCAGCTCCCGCAGCAGGCGGACAAAATCCACATAGGCGGCCCGTTCGGAAGGCGTCAGGTTCTCCAGGTCCACGTTGACGCCGTCAAGGTTGTAGTCCTTTACCGCCTTGGCGATATCGGCGGCCAGCGCGGCCCGGTTATTCAGGGCGTTGATGCCGGTTTGGCGGTTCCAGTCGTTGGTCAGGTAGGGTACCACGCGGACGCCGCGGTTGTGCATGTCCTTGACAAAGCCGTTTTTGACGGTAGATTTCAAAACGCTGGTGAGTACAAGCTTGCCGTCCGTATCAAGATTAAAGTAGTTGGGGGCGATCTCATCAAGGGCGCCCTGGGTCCTGTCCACAAGGCTTGTATAGGAAGAGACGGTGCCGAAGTATATGTAGGACATGTTGAATTTAGTGTCCTGCGCACTGGCGGCAAGTCCCGTGAAAAGTGATATGAAAATGGCCGTTGACAGCCATAAAAAGAGCTTTTTCAATACAGGCAAACCTCCGTGTCAGTCAGTATAAAGTCTTTATCTTCTATAACTACTGTACTTGAACAACGGGGGTTTTTCCACGCACAAATAGAGGCTGCGGTGCCTGATTTTGCAAGCGGCTATGAGGACCGCGGCAATGAAAACGGCGGGCTGAGGTCAGCCCGCCCTACGTATGTTTAATTTTTTAAGCAGCATCAGCCCATGTTGCTGCAACATCAACCCATGTTGCTGCAACATCAACCCATGTTGCATGCGCCGCCGTCGATGACGATGGTGCTGCCGGTGACCCAGTCGGCCTCGTCGGACGCCAGCCACACGGCGGCGTAGGCGATGTCGTCGGGCTTACCGAGCCGGCCAACGGGGCAGACCTCCTTCTGGATCTGCTTCTGGACCTCGGGGTTGTTGCGTACCCATTCCGGCGTCAGGTTCGTCTGGACGGGGCCGGGGCAGATGACGTTCAGGCGTACGCCCTGGGGCGAAAACTCCCGGATCATGTCCCGGGTCATCTTGTTGATGGCCGCCTTGAAAGCGCCGTAAAGATAGGCGTTTGACTCCGGTTTCATGGCGGAAATGGACGCCACGTTGGTGATGGAGGAGTGGCCGTGCCGGATGAGAGCCGGCAGGAAGGCCTGCATCATCCAGTAGTACCCGCGGAAATTCGTCTCGTAGAGCTTTGCCAGGTCCTCGTCGTCATGCTCCAGAAACGGCTTGTGGACCAGGATGCCCGCGTTGTTGAAAAGCGTTGTGACCTTGCCGTATGTATCCAGCGTTACCTTCAGAAGATTTTCGATATCGCTTTTTTTACGGACGTCCGTGGAAACGTAGATGCCTTCGCCGCCGACGGCCCGGATTTGCTCCAGGGTCTCGTTGCCGTCCTTTTCGTTCCTGTTGGCGCAGACGACCTTGGCGCCTTCCTTGGCGAACATGACGGCCACGGCCCGGCCGATACCGGAGCCAGCGCCCGTAATAACCGCAATTTTCCCGTCAAGTCTTCCCATCGTAAAGTCTCCTTCTTAGCATTAAGGCGCTTCGACGCCTTTTTTTGTACAATGTGTAGAAAAAACCACCTCAAGTATATAGCGTCTTTGTAAGGCTGTAAAGTGAGCATTTGCACGTAAAAGGCCCCGGTGAACTGTAGCATCCTACATTGACACTGTTTTTAGGCGACTATATACTGAATGAAATAAGTCTTGAAATATTGGAGAATGGAGCATACGCCACATGGAAGACAATACCGCGAGAACCTACGGCAATCATATCGTGCAGTACGTGCCGGAATATTCCTTCTGCGCCGGCTGCACCTCCTGCGAGGTTGTCTGCACCCTTGTGCACGACGGGCTGGTGAGTCCGAGCTACAACAGGATTTTTGTGGACCGGGACAACAGGTCCATGATACATACGGTGTTGTCCTGTCAGCAGTGCTCTGACCACCCGTGCTTTGATAAGTGCCCGAAGAAGGGCCAGGCGATGAAAATCGACGAGAACAACATCGTCTGGATCGACGAGGAATACTGCGTCGGCTGCGGCCTGTGCGCCAAGGCCTGCGTCTTTACGCCCTCGAGGATCAATATGGTCCGGTCCGCCGACAAGTCGAAGCGGAAGGCAAAAAAATGCGACATGTGCCGCACCCGGCCGGAAGGGCCGGCCTGCGTGCAGTGGTGTCCCGTCCGCTGCCTCGGCACCAGCGAAAATTCCGTTGCGACGCCGCTAGGACCCCAGGAGAAACCGATGCCGAAGGAGGCCAAATAGCATGGAAAACAGGCTGTACGGCTACGCGGGCAAGATCGCCCGCATCAACCTGACCGATAAGACGGTGACCCATATCCCCATCACCAAATACGTGCCCAAATACATCGGCGGCCGCTCGGTGGCCAACAGGATATTCTGGGAAGAGGTAAAGCCCGGTACAAAGGCTTTTGACCCGGATAACAAGCTCATCTACATGACCGGCCCCACCACGGCCACGGGAATTCCCACCGGCGGGCGGACGGTGTTTACCGGCATTTCACCCAACAGCTATCCCGAGCAGTACTGCTGGAGCGGCATTGGCGGTTGGTTCGGCGCGGAGCTGAAATTTGCCGGCTACGACGGCTTTATCCTGGAGGGCAAGGCCAGCGAACCCACCTATATATACATCGAGGACGACCGGATCGAATTTCTGTCCGCGGCGCCGCTCTGGGGCATGCTGGTGCATCCGACCCAGAAGAAGCTGGAGGAGATCCACGGCCGGGGCGTCAAGAGCATCGTCATCGGCCCGGCGGGGGAGAATCTGATGCGCAACGCCAGCATCACCACCTCCAACGACAACGTGGCGGCCAAAAGCGGCTTCGGCGCCGTCTTCGGCTCCAAAAACCTCAAGGCCATCACCGTGCGCGGTACCGGCGCGATTTATCCCGCCGATATCCCCAAGGTCTTCGAGCTGCGGCTCAAAATGGGCGAGCCGTATATGCGGCCGAGTCCCATCATCCATGAACAGACCCACGGCATGGACCAGAACACCATCCCCGTGGAAGGGGGATGGCTGCGGGGCCAGGTGGCTTGCAGCCACGGCTGCAACCAGCACTGCTGCCGGCTGATGATGAACATGAAGTCGGCCTTCTCCGACGAGAGAATCAACCAGGTGGAAAAGTGCGTGGGCATCTTCGCCTACGGCTTCCAGCAGGATTGCAGCTGGACGCCCATTATGAGCTTTGAGACGGAAAAGAACCATTTCCTGCCCTGCAAGATGCTCAGCTGCGAGATGCCGGAGATTGACGTTTCCGACCCCTACGTCAAGGAGCTGTTTGACAAGGTGCCGGGCGACACGGTCAACTACTGGAAGCCCGACTTTGACAAGGGCAGCGTCATGATGGACATGTGCAACGAGTACGGCATCGACAAATGGGACGTGATCGTCTGGTACATGACGTGGTTTTCCATGGCCAAGAAGGAAGGGCTCCTGGACGAACTGGACTTCGGCATGGAGGCGGACGTTGAAAACGAGGAGTTTGTAAAATATTTCCTGGACATGATCACCTACCGGAAGGGCAAATACGGGCCGATTTTCGCCGAGGGCATGGCCCGGGCCATCCGGACCCTGGGCAAGGAAAAGTTCGGCGACACCATCTATAAGGGCCGTTTTTCCCAGGTGATCCCCGGCAAGCGGCTGGACATCCCCGTCAGTCTGGAAACGGCCTGGGGCCACAGCTACCACTGGCAGGGCAGGGGCTTTGAGGGCTCCATCCCCAAGCCCGGCTGGCTGGCCACCTCGCTGGAGCTGATGACCAGCACCCGCGACTGCCAGACGGTTGAGCACCACCACCAGAAATATGAGGAGTACCTGAAGTTTAAAGACGACCCGTGCCACAGCCCGGTGCTGGTGGAGGGCGTTGTCATGAACCAGAACAAGGGCGAGCTGAAGGACTCCGTCACCTCCTGCGAATGGCAGTCGCCGGACCTGTTCTGGCCGGATATGGAGGCGGAGGCCTTCACGGCGGCCACGGGCATCCACATGACCCAGCAGGAGCTGGACGAGGCCGCCGAGCGCTCGCGGCTGCTGTTCCGCGCCATCCTTATCCGCAATTTCGGCCGGGACAGGGAGATGGAGGTCAACGCCATCTTCCCAACCATGCAGTATCCCGACCCCTGGGGCGAAACGGTCTCCTGGGAGGACTGGAACGACCTGGTCGACCTGTATTACAACCGGCGCGGCTGGGACAGGAAAACAGGCTGGCCTACACGGGAAACGTATGAGAAGTACGGCCTTTCCGACGTGGCCGACGAGCTGGAGGCGCTGGGCAAGCTGCCGTAAAAAGCAATGTACATAAGGGGCGGCCAAATGAGACCGCCCTTTGACCGGCGGCCCCCGCCGCTTTGCCGCGGGCGGCGGCAAAGTGCTGCTCCCATACAGGAGCCGTACGCTAATTTGTCAGCCGGTGCGCAATGAGAGGGAAACGGGAATACTATAAATGACGGAGATACAAAACGTTAGTAATTTTGGAGGCTATTGTTATGGGGGTATTTGCCGTTTCGGCGGCGGCCACGGCGGCTGTCGGCATCATCCTGTCGGCGTTGGTCGCCGGCGCGGTCATTTTCATGATACGAAGCAGAAAGCGGGGAAAAAGCTGCTGCTGCGCGGATTGCCGGGGGTGCCCGTCGAGCGGCGATTGTCCGGAATACCGGACCGGCGGAAAGCCGGAATAGGCTGGATTTCCCTGGATATACCTGGCTTTCCGTTGGAACCGGCACAGCCGGTTATTGTGGGGCCGTCCGAACCGGTTACACGGGGCCGGGCGGGCCGTGAAATGACAAACATAATGAGAATAATGAGAAAAATGGGAATTGTACTTGACAAACCAAAAATTGTATGATAGTTTTTGCCTAGAATATCAAAACGATAATGGCAAACCTGTTGAAAAGCAGGGACGCAAAGCTGAGGGTCTAAGGCATTACGGTTCCGGAGACGCGATTGGGGGCCGTATGCTATGATAGCCGGTTGCCGAACTTGAGGGATACGCTGTATCAGCCTCCTTTCCGAGTTTCGGTTAAGGGGGTTTTTCTTTTGCCTCTGCAACTTATTGTCATACCGAATCCGTCTCTGCAGGAATGCTATTTCGGAGAAAGGAACGTGACGAGCCATGTCCAGGCAAGAGCTTAAAAAACAGCTGGTTGAGCTGTACAACAAAGGGATGAGCGTCGATGAAATCTGCGCCACGTATAATGTGCCAAAATCCACCTTTTACAGATGGATAAGGAAAACAAAAGACGTTAAGGTTCAAATCTCCGAAGAGGACATCAGCCTGATTGCCGCGCACATCGCCAAGCTGGAGGAGGAGGCGTCCACCTATAAAAAAGTCCTTCAGCTACTCCAGCAGGCTGCAGGGTGAGAAGCCCGGCGGCCGCGGCAATCCATGTTTTAGTCCGCAACGGACGCCGGATGCGACCGTGCCGGCGGTATCGCCTTATCATCAGCGGGAAAGCCGGAGCGTGAAAAAATGAGAAATCGATCTGTGCAAACGACCGTCATCATATGCCTTATGGTCATATTTATTACATTGTACGCGACCGGTAAAAGGTCCGCGTCGTCGCCGTCGGCCGGCGGAACGGTCCTGAGCAGCCCAACGGACCACAACCCCGGCGCCAGCGGCGCCGCGAGTCCCGATGCGGAAAAATCCGATCCGGCCTTCTCCTTTACAGCAGGGTCGGTGACGCTGACCCTGCGTGAAAACAACCTGGAGGAGAAGCTGAAATCTCTTCCGATGAAAGCTCTCAGGGACGAGACGAAGATCCTGGGAGAAGACGCCGACACCTTCAGCGGCAGCGCCCTGCGCACCGTGGATTACGGCGGCTTTACGCTGGTATTGATGGCCCCGCGGGACGCGCTGGACAACTTTTGGATCATACAGATGACGGCAACCGACGGCGCCGTCAGGACGGCCGGCGGCATCGCCGTAGGGGACACGCTGCAGGCGCTTCTGGAAAAATACCCGGAGGCCGAAGCCGTCAAGTGGGACCCCGGGCTGTACAAGTATACGCTGCCGGGCGGCGATGATCTTAACGAGATTGTCTTTAACCTGGCGGAGGACAGGGTGACAAAAATCACCATGACCTACATTCTGCCCTAACGCAGCGAAGCTGCGTTTGCGTCAGCGAAGCTGCGTTTGCGGCGGCAGGCGGACGGCCCCGGGCCGGGGAGTGCCGCGGCGGGAGATCGGGCGCCGTTGCGGGGAGATAAAAGGCTTGCAAAATCGCTCATCTTTGATTATACTATTACTTAACGTTAGTTAAAATCGGTCAAAAGGTGGGTCGTCATGGAGCCGGATCTGAGGGCAAAAATCAAGGAAGTTGCCGTTGAGCATTTCAACAGGGACGGATACCATGGCGCGACGATCCGGAATATCGCCAAGGACGTCAACTGCTCGCTGCCGATGGTTTATTACTATTACAACAGCAAGAAAGAGCTCTTTCATGAAATCATCAAAAAGGACTACTTCGAGCTGTTAAACGCCCATGCCAGGTCAATCAAGAATACCGACATTATCGAGTATTACACCCAATACGTCTACAAGCTCAACTATTTAAGCGACTATGACAAAAAGGTCTACCGGCTCGGCATCAAGGTAAGCCTGTCCTTCGACGGGGACGAGGAGCTGACGGAAATCATGGACGAGTGGGAAAAGTCGCTTTTGCCCTGGCATTTTCAACTGATCATGCCCCATCTCAACGACGTGGAAAACTGGATTGTCATCATCCGGACGCTGATACACCTGCTGGATAACCTGATAGAAACAATCATCGTCAAAAACAGATTTCTGTCCGAGGAGGCGATTCGGGAGGATATCCGGATCGTCCTGGATAGGGCCAGGTAACAAACAACACCATGATACATGCAACATGATGTTGTTGAAAGATGAGGGATTGCTGATGAAAAAAAGCGTGAAAACCGGCGGATTTTCAGGCATCGGCATAAGCGTTTCCCTCCAAACCGCCGCCAACAGGGCGGGGGAGGCCTTGTACGGCACCTACCTTGCCGGCAGAGGCGTTCCGGCGCTAAAGACCGCCGGCGCCAACGCCGCAGGCGGGGATAGGCGGCAATCGGCGCAAAAGAAAAAGCAGGGCCGGGCCCTTGCGACCCTTATCAATGCCGCCCACTGCGCCAATGCCGCGGCCGGACAGCCGGCAGCGGGGTACCTGCGCCGGCGGTAAGGCGGACCGCCGCCCGCAAGCGGCAGCCCAATTGAGCGCCGGCTATTTCATGACCTTGACAGGCCGCAGACTGTCCAGCAGCTCCAGGCAAAAGGCCTTTGTATACGTGTTCGGCATATTGATCAGGTTGTTAATGCGCTGGGCCAGCGTCTGCTCGGCGCCGGTCCCGGCGGCCCGGCGCTTCATGTCGTAAAGCCGCCGCAGGGTGGTGTCGCGCCCCGTGGCCACCGCGGCGATCAGGTCGGCCCGGTATTCCTGTTCGATGCGCCAGGGCTTCCAGGCGTCCTTATAATACAAGTGGGCCGCCTCATGCCAGAGCCTGTTTGTCACCATCGCTTCAGCGCCGGGCTTTAAAAGTGAGACGCCGAGA
>JAJUHI010000046.1 GCA_029267955.1 Sporobacter termitidis
ATAACGGCATCGCCTACGCCCTGCGGGGCATGGGCGACTCCAAGGCCTCCCTGTATTTTCTGCTGATCACGACGGTGCTCAATACCCTTCTGGACCTGCTGTTCGTCCTGGCTTTCCACTGGGGCGTGGCCGGCACGGCAGCCGCCACGGTGCTCTCGCAAATCGTCTGCGCCGGGGTATCGTACATTTATCTGAGGAAACGCTACGCCTTTGAAAACACCGGCAGATATTTTGACGCGGGCATCTGCCGCCAGATCCTGCGCCTGGGGATCCCGTCCGCCGTTCAGCAGACCATCGTCTCTCTGGGCAACACGGCCCTGCAGCGGCTTGTCAACAGCTTCGGCGACGTCTGCATCGCCGCCTACGCCGCCGGCAGCCGCATCAATATGCTGATGTTTGTGCCCATCGTCGGCTTTCAGTCGGGGCTCTCCAGCTTTACCGGCCAGAACATCGGCGCCGGGAAGCTGGACCGGGTCAAGCGGGGCTTTCACGCCACGCTCCTCATGGCCATGGGCGTCTCCATCGCCGCCTGCGTCTTTATTTACATCTTCGCCCCGACCGTGCTGGCCATGTTCAACCTGCAGGGCCAGGCGCTGGCGCTGGGCGTGGAGCAGGTCCGGTTTTTCGCCCTGGTGTTCTGCGCCTTCACCTATTACATGATTCTCGGCGGGGTGCTCCAGGGCTCCGGCGATGTGATCATACAGTCCGTCGCCACGCTGTCGGCCCTTTTGCTGCGGGTCGTCACCGCGTACATCGCCGTCCATATCGGCCTTCTCGGCTACAACGCCGCCTGGGTGACAAACCCCATCGGCTGGGCCGCCGCCATCCTCATCACAACCCTCCGCTATCTCTCCGGCCGCTGGAAAAACAAAGCGCTCGTCCGCCCGGCCGGGCCGCCGGAGACGACGGAGACGCCCGTCTGAGCGGAGAACCGGCAACTCTGACAGTAAGCGGGTGAAACCATGCCCTACAGCTTTTTTGCACTGATATCCCGGATGAAGCACATCGGCCGCTGGTCGCTGATGCGCAACTCCAGCCATGAAAACGTCCAGGAGCACTCCCACATGGTGGCGGTCATCGCCCACGCCCTGGCCGTTATCCGGCGGGACATCTTCGGCGGGGAGGCCGACCCGGGGGCGGCGGCCGCCGCCGCGCTGTTTCACGATGCGTCCGAAATTCTCACCGGCGATATGCCGACGCCCGTGAAATACCACAACGACGACATCATCGCCGCCTATAAGAAGGTGGAATCCTTAGCGGCACAAAAGCTGCTGGCGACGCTCCCGGAGCAGATGCGCCCGGCTTATGACGCGCTGTTTTCTCCCCCGGAGGGCACGGCGCAGCTGTTAAAGGCCGCCGACAAGCTGGCGGCGTATGTCAAATGCCTGGAGGAGTTGAAAACCGGGAACACGGAATTCCGCCTGGCCGCCGTCCAGACGAAGCGGAAGCTGGAGGCGCTCGGTTTGCCCGAGGTGGACTATTTCATGGCGCACTTTATCGGCGCCTTTGAGCTGACTCTGGATGAATTAGACCTGTCGGTATCAACATAAACCCATATCAGTTAACGGAGGTTCACTATGCGCGCAATTGTCACGGTCATCGGGAAGGATCAGGTCGGTATCATTGCCAGCGTCTGTACGCTGCTGGCCGGCTACGGGGTGAACATACTGGACATCAGCCAGACGATTTTACGGGAGTATTTCACGATGATCATGCTGGTGGACGTATCCGGCAGCACCATCTCCTTTGACGAGCTGTCCAAGGCCCTCAAGGCCAGCGGCCAGGAGAAGAACCTGTCCATCCGCATCCAACGGGAGGACATCTTTGAGGCCATGCACCGAATTTAAATGGGCTCCCTCTTTGAGGGAGCTGTCATCATGCGATTTCGCAGAAACCGCATGATGACTGAGGGAGTCGTAACATCATTCCCGCGCAAGCGGGATACGATACAACACAGGAGACCACATCCATGATACATGCCAGCGAAATCATGCAGACCATCGAGATGATCGACCAGCAGCACCTGGACATCCGGACGATCACCATGGGCATCTCCCTGCGGGATTGCGCCCATCCGGACATCACGGTGAGCTGCCGCAAAATCTACGACAAGATCACCCGCCTCGCCGAAAAGCTCGTGAAGACCGGCGAGGATATCGAGAGCGAGTTCGGCATCCCCATCGTCAACAAGCGCATTTCCGTGACCCCCATCGCCCTGGTGGCGGAAAGCTGCGAGGCGGAGGACTACGTCCCCTTTGCCAAGGCCCTGGACGATGCCGCCGAAACGGTGGGCGTCAACTTTATCGGCGGTTTTTCCGCCCTGGTGCACAAGGGCTTTACCACGGGCGACCGGAAGCTGATCGACGCCATCCCCCGGGCCCTGTCGGAAACACGGCGGGTCTGCTCCAGCGTGAATATCGCCACAACAAAGTCGGGCATCAACATGGACGCCGTGGCGCTCATGGGCCGGATCATCAAGGAAAGCGCCCGGCTGACGGAAGCGGACGGCGGCATGGCCTGCGCCAAGCTGGTCGTCTTCGCCAACGCCGTGGAGGACAATCCGTTCATGGCGGGCGCGTTCCACGGCGTGGGCGAGCCGGAATGCGTCATCAACGTGGGCGTCTCCGGCCCCGGCGTCGTCCACCACGCGCTCCAGTCCATCAAGGGCCAGCCCTTTGACGCGGTGGCTGAAACCGTTAAAAAGACGGCCTTCCGGATTACCCGGATGGGGCAATTGGTGGCCCAGGAGGCCTCCAAGCGCCTGGGCGTCCCCTTCGGCATCGTGGACCTGTCCTTAGCGCCCACGCCGGCCATCGGCGACAGCGTGGCCGACATCCTTGAAGAAATGGGCCTTGCCTCCGTGGGCGCCCACGGCACGACGGCGGCTTTGGCGCTCCTCAACGACGCGGTGAAAAAGGGCGGCGTCATGGCTTCGTCCCATGTGGGCGGCCTGTCCGGCGCGTTTATCCCCGTCTCCGAGGACGCCGGCATGATCAAGGCGGCCCAGTCCGGCGCACTGACCCTTGAAAAGCTGGAGGCCATGACCTGCGTGTGCTCCGTGGGCCTGGACATGATCGCCGTCCCCGGCGACACGCCCTGGGAAACCATCGCCGCCATCATCGCGGACGAGGCGGCCATCGGCGTTATCAACAACAAGACCACAGCCGTGCGCATCATTCCGGCGCCGGGCAAAAAGGTGGGCGACCGCGTGGACTTCGGCGGCCTGCTGGGCACCGCGCCGGTCATGCCTGTCAACGCCTTTTCCAGCGCCGATTTCATCCGCCGCGGCGGACGCATCCCCGCCCCCATGAACAGCCTGAGAAATTAAAGCAAAATAAGGCGAACCTCTTTGCGGAAGGCTTCTTTAATTATCAAAGAATCCTTCCGTTTTTAGGTTGAATTTATCCTAATCTCGGGATATAATATAACAAATCCATTCTGAACTCATCGAAATTGAGGTGTGACTTATGAATATCAACACCAAAAACCTTGTTTCCATTTCAGAAGCAAATCAGAACTTTTCAAAGGTTGCTCGAATGGTGGACGAGAACGGCCCCGTTGTTATTTTGAAGAATAACACGCCGCGTTATCTGATTATAGATTTCAACCAGGCTGAGCAAGAAATGACGATGGCTGATGAAGATATACGCGCCGTCTCGGCCAGACTGATTGAAAAAAACCGTAAAGCCTATCTGGAACTGGCGAAATGAAGAAGCTGACCGTCAGTCAGATAATTGACATTCACAAAGATATCATTGAAGAGACTGGCGGGAGTACCGGAATCCGCGACTTCGGATTACTTGAGTCTGCCGCTTATGCACCCTTTCAAACATTTGATGGCGAACCATTATATCCATCAATCCAGCAAAAACGGCGAGGCTGGCTTATGCTCTTGCCAAGAACCATCCCTTTGTTGACGGAAATAAAAGAATTGGCATTCATGCTATGCTCGTGTTTCTCCAAATCAATGGCATAAAGCTTGTTTATACTCAAAAGGAGCTTGTCAGTGTCGGCCTGGGGTTGGCTGACGGTACGCTCAATGAGCAGGAATTATTAACTTGGATAATAGACCATCAAGCATAACATATAAAACGCCGAAGGAGAATTATTTATGATGAACCGCAGGGAAAACATGCTCGCCATCCTAAACCATCAGCCCCACGACCATATCGGCGATTACAAGACCGACATGTACAGTACCGGCGGCCGGCACGAGACCTTTGAAAACGGCCCGACCGGCGGCGGCGCGGACGGCTTCGGCTGTCTGTGGTCCCCCACCGAGTCCGCCCTGGGCAACGGCGTGCCCGTGGCCGGACATACGGTTTTGAAGAACATCTGCGACTGGGAGGACGTGGTCACCTTCCCGGACCTGGACGCTTACGACTGGGAGGAGGCAGCCCGGGCGCAGCTGGCCGGCTTTGACCCCGTCAACCAGATACAGGAGTACGCCATGTGGAACGGACCGTTCCTGCGGCTGACGCACCTGATGGGCTTTGAGGACGGCTTGTGCGCCATGTACGAGGAGCCGGAGGCCTGCCACGCGCTTTTAGACGCCCTGACGATTTACAGAATCAAAGCGGCCGAGCGGGTCGTCCATTACTTCAAGCCCGATTCCATCTGCCTGTATGACGACGTGGCCACGGAGCTTGCCACCTTCATGTCCCCGGAGAAGTACAGGGAGCTTATTAAGCCCATGCATAAAAAATTCTTCAGCGCCGTGCGCGACTTAGGCGTCATCCCGAATATCCATGTCTGCGGCAGGTGCGAGGCCATCGTGCCGGACCTTGTGGAGGAGGGCGCCCAGGCCTGGGAAGTCTGCCAGCCGGAAAACGACCTTTTGTCTCTGCAGGCAACGCTCGGAGATAAGCTGGCTTTTATCGGCGGCTTTGACATGAAAGGCCCCCTCTCCTACAGGGAGGTTTCGGAGGAGGAGCTCCGCGCCGCGGTCCGGGAGACGATTGACAAATACGGCCCCGGCGGCAACTACGCCATGTTCGGGATGATCCTGTACAGCGACTTGAATAAATTTTTAAAAACCATGGCCATTATGAGCGACGAGACCATCAAATACGGCACGAATTATTACAAAAGGTAATTGCGCTTAGGCTGTCGAAAAACCCGCTTCGCTGGGCTTTTTCGACAATAAACGGGAGAAAGATGTCGCCGCTGCGGCGGCTCTAGAGGTAACGGATGGCAGAAGTGAATTCCGCCACCCGTTGAAATATGACCTTTTTTGTCTCTGTCGCACGCACGCGCACTCCGCCGACAAAAAAGCTTTTCGCCTCCGGCGAAAAGGACGAGAGTTACGTTTAGGGCTTTTTCGGCAAGCTGCATCTCCCTCATTCGAGGGGGGTTTAAATAAACCGGTATGGCTGCCCATACCGGTTTGTTTTACGGCTTAATTGACTTAGAACTTGATGACCTTCGGCGCGCCCGTGAAGGAAGAGATGGTGGCGGTAGCGTCCTTCAGGTAATAGACAACGCAGTTGCCGTCGTCGGCCTTGTACATGGATTGGAGCATGGGGTTCTTGTTGAGCATGTCCTGACGCGCTTCGATTCTGTCGTCCTCCACGGCGGTGGCCTCAATGCGGATCCAGTTGCCGTCCGCCATGGCGCAGATCTCAATTTTCGGGTTTTTCTCTATCTGCTTGGCAACGTTTTTCACCTTGCCGGACTGGATGTACAGCTTGCCTTCAAAAATTTCTGCCGTGCCGAAGGGCCGGACGCGGGGCTGGTCGCCATCGGCCGTTGCCAGATAATATGTTTGGGCTTTTTTCAGAAATTCCAGTACTTCGTTCATGGTTGACCTCCTGTGTGGGATTTTCATTATTGTAATTACCATTAAAGCATGACAGGCCGGTCAAAATCAAGTATAATCTTCCAATTTGACCCCGGCTGTTTTAACCGGCCGGCGGCGCTCCGAAAGGGCGATTAAAATGGCCAATCACCCCCTGGCAATTTTAAGTAAATTGACGATGGGCGGCCGCGCATGGTATCATAGTGCCGAGAAACCACGGTACGGAAAAGAGGCATGCAATGAAAGATAAAAAAACCGCTTTGGTAAAGCGGATTATTTTTTTTATCGCAGGAGTTTTTGTGATGGCGCTGGGGGTGTCCTTCTCGGTCAAGTCAAACCTCGGCGTTTCGCCCGTCACTTCCGTACCCTTTGTGCTCAGCCGTATTTTCAGCGTGACACTGGGGACGACCACCATCTATTACTATCTCTTCTGCATGGCCTTACAGGCCGTTATTTTACGCCGGGAATACCGCATCATCAATCTATTGCAGATACTGGCGTCTTTTGCCTTCGGGCTGTTTACCGACGCCACCACCTGGATGATCTCGTTTTTGCCCGTCACGGACAATTACCTCGTCCGCTTTGTGTATCTGGCCGCCGGCATCTGCTGCGTCGCCTTCGGCATCCTGCTGTACCTCAACACCGCCCTGGTGGCCCTGCCCACCGACGGGACGGTTCAGGCCATTGCCTACAAGGGCCGCTTTAAGCTGCACAAGGTAAAAATCGCGTACGACTGCGTCTCCACCGCCATTGCCATCGCGTTGTCCCTGGCGATCCTTGGCACCATCGACGGCATCGGCGTGGGCACGGTGATCGCCGCCGTGGGCGTCGGGCGGATGCTGGGCGTTTTCAGCAAGCTGCTGAAAGACCGGCTCCTGCGTTTTTTGGGCATACAGGCCGACACGGCGCCGCCGCCCGGCGACGGGGTCTCCCCCTCAGAAACATAAAATTGTCTGTTCTAGCGCCTTAAAACCGCGCCATTCCGCCCTTTGCCGGACGCCGCAGGTCACATGGAGGCTTGCGGCATTTTGTCATTTGAAACCGACTTTTTGTAAAATCGGACAAACTGATAAGTAGCACGCAACTTATGTTTGACTTTTATTTTTCGCGGTGGTATGACTAATTGTGAACGATTCAAGGAAGAAGGAACAACCCGTCATGAACAATTCCCGCAAAGCACTCCTGCCCATCATCAGCTGTCTTGTCATCCAGATATGCGTCGGTATTCTCTATCTCTGGAGCGTTTTCAAGGTCCCGGTGATGAACGCCTTTGACTGGACGATGGAGGCCGCCACCATGGTCTCCTCCTATATGCTGTTCGCCTTTTGCGCCGGCAACCTGATCGGCGGCATTCTCAACGATAAAAAGGGCCCGCGTCTGACGGCGACCGCGGGCGTTATCATGTTTTCCGCCGGCATCGGTCTGACGGGCCTTTTAACGAAGGAGACCGTCGGCCTGATGAACCTGACCTACTGCGTTCTGGGCGGCCTCGGCTCCGGCTTTGCCTACGCGGCGTGCATCAGCTGCCTGCAAAAGTGGCTGCCCCACCGCAAGGGCCTGGCTTCGGGCATGGCCGTCTCCGCCTTTGCCTTTTCCACCGTCATTTTCACCCCCGTTTCCCAGGCGCTGATGGACGCCCACACGGTTAACGGCATCGTGGACTTCAAGCCCGTCTTTCTGACGCTGGCTGCCGTTTTCTTTGTTTTCGGCTTTATCGGCACATTCTTTGTCCGTCTGCCGGACAGCGCGTATGTAAAGTCGCTGCCCGCGGTGCCGGCGTCCTCCAAGGTCCACACCGGGCGGGACTGCACCCTGAAGGAAGCCGTCAAGACGCTGCCCTTCTGGTGCATCTTCCTGGAGATCCTCTTCATCAACGGCACCTGGACCCTGTCCATACCGCTTATCAAAACCCTGGGCATGCAGCGGGGGCTGTCGGAAGCCGCCGCCGTTGCGGTCCTCTCCATTACGGGCATTTTCAACGCCGGCGGCCGGCTTGTGATGGCGGCCATCTCCGATAAAATCGGTCGGACGGCGGCAATCATCGTCCTGTCCGTTCTCACCCTGATCGGCGCTATTCTGATGATCCTGGGCGTGCCGGGCGCGGGCTTTGTCATCGCCATCTGCATCATCGCCTTCGGCTACGGCGGCCCGGCCTCCATCAACGCCGCCTTCACCACCGACTTCTTCGGGCCGAAAAACTCCGGCACCAACTACGGCGTGGCGATGCTGGCGTTGGGTCTCTCCTCCATCCTGTTCAACACCATCTCCTCAAAGCTGCTCCAGGGCGATCCCACCGCCACCTACATCATGGCGGCCTTCTCGGCGGTAATCCCCATCATTCTGATGGCCATCATCAACAACCAGCTGAAAAAGGTGAAGCAGCAGAAGGCGGCCGATACTGCCTGCGAGCTTTAAGCCTTACATAATAGAAAAGAAACCGAGCGGCGGGACAAGCCAGCCCCGCCGCCTTTTTATACACACCGCTATGGACGCCTTGACCCCTTGCTGTCTTACACCTCAAACCGCTCGCCCCGGCGGGAGATGCGCACGACCCTGTCCCGGTAGTCTTTCGTCGCCGGGTCGCTGAAAAGGCGGTCGAAAACGGAATACTTGTTCATGAAATGCATGGGGAAAATAAGGCGAGCGTCGGCTGTCTTCATAAAGTAGTCCAGCCCCCACAGGTACTGGGCCTCAAGGCGCGGGTCAACGGGGACAAAGGCCAGGTCGAACACCTGCCCCCGGAGCTTGTCAATCTCCGCTTTATAGGCCGCCTCCATGGCCGCGTTCTCGTCGTCGGGCTCCCCCTCCCAGTGCCACCAGTTCAGGTCCCCCGCGTGATAAATTTTAAGCCCGTCGGCCTCCGCGACAAACGCCAGGCCCTCGTCGGTGGACTTGAGCGTGCGCACCCGGATGCCGCCCACGTCATACGTTGCGTCCGGGCAGGCTCTTGTCACATTCTTCGCGCTGGGGGCGTCGATATCCTCGGATAAAACGTAGCGGATGCCCGGCAGCTCCCGCTGCCATTTCAAAACCACGGGGTTGAAATGGTCCATATGCGCGTGGGACGCGAACACCGTCACATTAAGGCCGCGCAGGTCGGCCGGGGTGACGACGCCCCCGTCCAGCCCAGCATGCCCTTTAAGCGGCGCGGTGTTCCAGTAATCAAAAAGCAGGAACCGGGTTTCCGTCTTGACGGTAAACCCGCTGTTAAACAAATAATGGACGGTTGCTTTCGCCATCGTATCACCATCTTTTATAAATTGAATCATTATTCAATATAATAATCCGCCGCTGTTAATTCGCCAGGAGCAGCCGGATTGTAAACTCGGCGCCCTGTTCGCCGTTTTTGACCTCGATCACGCCGCCCAAGAGCTCCAGCGCCTTTTTGGCGATGGCGAGCCCCAGACCGAAATTGCCGCCCCTGCCCTTGTAAAACCGCTCGAAGAGGTGGGGCAAGTCCGCCTCGGCTATGCCGCCGCCGTCGTCGGCAACGGTGACAAGGGCCTGCCGGTCCTCCAGGAGCATCCGGACGGTGACGGTTTCCCTGGCGTAGCGGATGCCGTTTGATATCACATTGCCCAGCACCTGGCCCAAAAGCGTCTCGTCGGCCAGCACCATCACCTTTGACAGAAGGCTGGAGCGGATGGTTTTGCCGTTTTTCAGGACGAGGCTGTTTAACCGGTCAATACAGTCGGAGACGGCCTCCCCCAGATCCACCGGCCGGAAATCCTTGTCGTAAATGCTGCTGTCCATCTTGGAGAGGGTCATAATCTCCTCCACCAGCGCCGTCAGCCGCACGCTCTCCGCCCGGATAACGGCCGCCGCCTCCTTCGGCTCGGCGATGACGCCCTGCTCGATGGCCTCCGCGTAGCCCTGGATGGACATCAGCGGCGTGCGCAGCTCATGGGAGGCGTTCTGGAGAAACTGCTTCTGGACCTGGTCGGCGGCCTTGAGCCGCCGGGACATGTCGTTGATGCCGGCGATGAGCTCGCTGGTCTCCATGCTGCTGTCATCCGGCGGTATGGTGAGAAAGTTGCCGCCGCCGATTTCCCGGGCGTACCGGCAGACGGTTTTAATCGGCCGTGTCAGGCTGTTGGCCGACGCCACCGCCGACAGCACCCCGATCACCAGCGCAACCGCCATAATCCCCACCAGGAAAACGTTCATCACGCCGAGCATGGCGCGCTTGCCGGACAGGCCGGAGACAAACACGACGCGCGTTGCGCCGTCGTCCACGTCGTCTAAGGCCATGCCGGCGATATAGTACACGTCGCCGGGCATCCGTACCCGTTCGATATGCCCCTTTTTATCAAAGTTATACGCCCGGATATGCCGCATGGTGGCTTCATTGAGCATGGTGCCGCCCGCTTCCTTCGGGAACAGCAGCGTATACCGGTCGTCAAAGATAAAAAACTCCGTGTTGCCTGACATTTTGGAGGCGGTCAGCGCCGCGCTGAGCCCCAGGACGTTTGAGGCGGGCGCCCCGCCGCCTTCCCCGGCCGGCGGGAGGGCCAATTGCTTTTCGATCAGCACGTTCATGGCGGTAAAGGTGTTTTTAAGCTCCACCCGAACGGTGCGCTCGAAGTAAATCCCCACCGCGATGTTGAACAAAATCAGGACAAGGACCATAATCGCCGCCGTGACGGCGACAAAGACGGAGGCGAATTTCCAGCGGATCGTTTTCATGCCGTCCCCTCGCTGACGAGCTCCAGCCGGAAGCCGTACCCCCAGACGGAGGTGATGCGCACGTCGGTATCCCGGAGCTTTTTGCGCAGCCGCTTGATCACGTCGTCGGTGGCCCGGGTGTCGATACCGGTTTCAAAGCCCCAGACGTTTTTCAGCAGCTCCTCCCGCGGGATTGCCCTGCTGCTGTTCTTGATGAGATACGCCAGCAGCGAGAACTCCGTGGGCGTCAGCTCCAGCCGCGCGCCGTGCGCGTAGGCCGTCCGGTCGCTCCGGTTGACGCTGATGCCGCCGTATTTCAGCACGGCGTCCATGGTGCCGGCCTTGTCGATCTCCATCCGGCGGAACAGGGCCTTGACCCGGACCACAAGCTCCATGGGCGAAAACGGCTTGACAAGGTAATCGTCGCTGCCGACGGTGATGCCCGTGATCCGGTCGATCTCGCTGTCCCGGGCGGAGACGATGATGATCGGCACGCTGCTCTCCGCCCGGAGCTGCGTGCAGACCGACAGGCCGTCCATCCCCGGCATCATGATGTCCAGAACAATCAAATCGGCGGGCCGGACGGAAAACGCCCGCAGCAGCGCGTCGCCGCTGTCGAAGGCCTCCGCCTCAAAGCCGTCGTTTCTCAAAAAGCCGGCGATCAGGTCCCGTATGTTCTTATCGTCGTCGGCCACATAAATCAGCTTTGACATACCTGCCTCCCTTGGCCGCAAAAATTCAATTATACTGTACCATATCGTGCTTTTGAATGAAATAGCTGCCAATGTTTTGCCGCAGTTTTTCGACTTGATAATGCGCTTGCAAAAATCCGACCAAAACGGTAAAGTATATGTAAATATGTTTAATATGTAAAAGGAAATGAGGTCTCTTTATGAACGAAGTCCTCAAGGCAATCAAGGGCCGCAGGAGCATCCGGGCCTATACAGACCGGCAGCTGTCGCCGGAAGACACGGCGCTGATTGTGGAGGCGGGCAGCTTTGCCCCGTCGGCGCACAACGAGCAGCCCTGGCATTTTACCGTGGTGCAGAACAGGCAGCTGCTGGACGAGATGAACGAAAAGGCAAAGGCGCTCATGGCCCAATCCGACAACGAGTGGCTCCGGGGACTGGGGACCAACCCGTCCTTCCGGGCGTCTTACAACGCGCCTACGGTCATTGTCGTCTCAGGCCGCGAGGGGGCCATCTCCGCCCAGACGGACTGCGCCGCGGCCATCATGAACATGATGCTGGCCGCCCACAGCCTGGGTATCGGCTCGGTCTGGGTAGGCCTGCTTTGGCCTTACCTGCACAGCAGCGACGCCAAGACCGCCCTGAAAATCCCGGAGGGGTACACGCCGCAGCACGCCATCGCCTTTGGTTATCCCGCCGGCGACTTGCCGCCGGCGCCGCCCAGAAAACCGGACATCGTTACTTATCTTGATTAATCAGCGAGAAGGAGGAATTACCATGACCGTATCTGAAGCCCTGTCCGCCCGGCGCTCCATCCGCGCCTTCAAGCCCGATCCCATCGAGCGCGACAAGCTCCTGAAGGTATTAAAGGATGCGTCCATGACCCCTTCCTGGGCCAACTCCCAGCCGTGGGAGGTCTTTGTGGCCGAAGGCGAAACCCTCAAACGAATCCGCGAGGGCTACGCCGCCTGCTACAAGAACGCCGTCCAGGCCGCGCCGGAGATTCCCCGCCCCGTGGAATGGACGGAGGCGGCGAAAAAGCGCCAGATGGCCCTGTACCCCGATATGCTGCGCGACTGCGGCGACGCCGCCAACCAGTTCGGCGCCCTGAACCAGCGGATGTTTGACGCGCCGTGCGTTATTTTCATCTGCGTGGACAAAATCCTGTCCACCTGGTCCCTCTACGATATCGGCGCCTACGCCCAAAGCCTCATGCTCTCCGCCGCGGAGAACGGGCTCGGCACCATCCCCGCCGTGACGACGGTACTGTACCCGGAGGTTTTAAGAAAAGAGCTGCATATCCCGGACAATCTCAAGGTCGTCATCGGCATCGCCATCGGCTACGCGGACGAGACAAACAAGATCAATAATTTCCGCAGCGCCAGAAGCCCCGTGGAGGAACACGTCACCTTCTGTAGCTAGAATTGTTATACACATATATACCGCTGGACGGCAGTTTCTGCCGTCCAGTTTAATTATTGCATATCCGTTGGGGGTGCGTAAGCGGCGCGCCGAGTCGTCGCGCCCTGCGAGAGGACGGCGCGTCTGGGAAGCCGCGCCCTACAAAACAGGAGTGGCGCGATGCGGTCATCGCGCCCTACAACACCTCTGTTTATACCATCGTAGCCAGCTATGGAAGGTCAAGAGAGAAATCAGGATTCCATGGTACCTGGTCACGAAGAATTGCGAAGACAATGTAGCAGAGTTTTCTGGTGGCAGCACCGACAGCAGTCATGTGATCTTTACCCTCTTTACGCTTAC
>JAJUHI010000047.1 GCA_029267955.1 Sporobacter termitidis
CAGGCGGCGCCAGAATCTTTGTAAGCGTTTCGGCTTTTGATGTGGCTTATGCGGCTTATGCTTTGACATTTGCTTACTCCATGCTGCGTTGGCAGCTGCTATTTCCGTCCGATGTCCTTTCTGTAATGCATGCCCTGGAAGTTGATATGGCCGACACCCTCGTAGGCGCGGCGTATCGCCGCGTCCAGCGTCTCGGCTGTGGCGGTGACGCCCAGAACGCGCCCGCCGTTGGTGAGGTATTTGCCGCCCTCAAACCGGGTGCCCGCGTGGAACACGGTGATATCCCCGGGGACCTTGTCAAGGCCGGTGATCTCAAAGCCCTTTTCATAGCTGCCGGGGTAGCCGCCGCTGGCCAGCACCACGCAGCAAGCCGCGCCGGGCTTAAAGCGGATATCCAGACCCTCAAGCCGCTCGTCCGCCACCGCCTCGAAGATATCCATCAGGTCGGTTCCCAGCAGGGAGAGGATCGGCTGCGTCTCCGGGTCGCCGAAGCGGGCGTTGTATTCCACCACCCGGGGTCCTTTGGCGGTGAGCATCAGGCCGAAGTAGATGACGCCCTTGAAAAGGCGGCCTTCCTTATTCAGCGCCTCCAGCGTGGGGCGGAAGATGGTTTTCATGCAGATTTCGGCGATTTCCGGGGTGTAGTGGGGGCTGGGGACGATAACGCCCATGCCGCCGGTGTTGGGGCCTTTGTCGCCGTCGTAGGCGCGCTTGTGGTCCTGGGAGGAGAGCATGGGGACGATGGTCTTGCCGTCGGTAAAGGCCAGCACCGTCACCTCGGGGCCTTCCATGTATTCCTCGATGACCACGGTGTCGCCGCTGGCGCCGAACTTTTTGTCCAGCATCATTTCCCGGACCGCGTCGATGGCCGTCTCCTCGTCCATGGCCACCACGACGCCCTTGCCCAGCGCCAGCCCGTCGGCCTTGACGACGATGGGCGCGCCCTTCTGCCGGATGTAGTCGACGGCCCGGCCCATATCCCAGAAGATCCTGTATTCCGCCGTCGGAATGCCGTATTTGTGCATAAGGCCCTTAGAAAAGGCCTTGCTGCTCTCGATGATCGCGGCGTTCTTGCGGGGGCCGAAGGTCCGGATGCCGGCAGCCTCCAGAGCGTCCACCAGGCCGAGGGCCAGCGGGTCGTCGGGGGCCACCATGACAAAGTCCACAGGATTGGATTTTGCAAAGCGCACGATGCCGTCAATATCGGTGGCTTTAATATCCACGCATTCGGCGATGGCGGCAATACCGCCGTTGCCAGGGGCGCAGTAGAGCTTGTCAACCCGCGGAGATTTGCTTAGCGCCCAGCAGATGGCATGCTCGCGGCCGCCGCCGCCGACAACTAGTACATTCATCCTATTACCTCCATCTGATGTTATGCATGGCCAAGGCTCGACATACCGCCGGTAAACAGGCGGATTTGCCGTTATGTCTTAGTGGTGGAACAGCCGGATGCCCGTAAAGGCCATGACCATCCCATATTTGTCGCAGATGCTGATGACGTTGTCGTCGCGGATGGAGCCGCCGGGCTGGGCGATATACCGGACGCCGGACTTGCGGGCCCGCTCGATGTTGTCGCCGAAGGGGAAGAAGGCGTCGCTGCCCAGCGCCACGTCCGTCAGCTTCGAGATCCATTCCTTTTTCTCGTCCGCCGTCAGCACCGGCGGCTTTGTCGTAAAGTACGCCTCCCAGTTGCCGTCGGCGGTGACGTCCTCGTGCTCCTCCGTCAGGTAGACGTCGATGGTCGTGTCGATGTTGGGCCGGCCGATGTCCTTAAAGTCAAGGTCCAAGACCTTCGGATGGTGGCGCAGCCACCATTTGTCCGCCTTGGTGCCCGCCAGGCGCGTGCAGTGGATGCGGCTCTGCTGGCCGGCGCCCACGCCGATGGCCTGGCCGTTTTTCACGTAGCAGACCGAGTTGGACTGGGTGTACTTGAGGGTGATTAAAGCGATCAGCAGATCCCGTCTGGCGCTTTGGGGGAGCTCCTTGTTTCTGGTGATGATGGTGGAGAGAATCCCTTCGTCAATTTTCAGGTTGTTGCGCCCCTGCTGGAAGGTGATGCCGAAGACATCCCGCGTCTCGGTCTGCTCGGGCATATAGCCCGGGTCGATGCGCACGATGTTGTAGGCGCCACGGCGTTTTTGCTTGAGTATCTCCAGGGCGTTGGGCCAGTAGCCCGGCGCGATGATGCCGTCGGAAACCTCCAGAGCTAAAAGGCTGGCCGTCTCCTCGTCGCAGGGGTCGGACAGGGCGACCCAGTCGCCGTAGGAGCTGCAGCGGTCCGCGCCCCGGGCGCGGGCGTAGGCGCAGGCCAGAGGGGACAGCGGCAGGTCCCCGGTAAAATAGACCCTTCTCTCAACGTCGGACAGGGGCAGCCCCACGGCGGCGCCCGCCGGTGAGACGTGCTTGAAGGATGCGGCGGCCGGCAGTCCGGTGGCCTCCTTCAGCTCCCGGACAAGCTGCCAGCTGTTGAACGCATCGAGAAAATTGATGTACCCGGGCTTGCCGTTTAAAATCTCAATGGGCAGCGCGCCGTTTTTCATGTAGATGCGCGCGGGCTTCTGGTTGGGATTCATGCCGTATTTCAGCGCCAGCTCGTTCATTGTCGTTTACCTCCGTACCCTCAATGCCGGACAGTCAGCTGTGGATGTTGTAAATCAGGCTGTCTGTCGCGCCGGTGTCCAGATTTTTCTCATATGCGTACAGGGCGACCTTGTTATTGGGATGTAAAGAGGACCAGATTGCGTCGGCAAACTCCCGCAGCGTGCCGGTGACGGCGACGGCCTTGGGCTCGCCCTCAAAGGACGGCAGCGGGTCGCCGTCGGACAGATACGTATGGATGAAATGCCCTACGCCGGGCATGGCGGTCTCATATTCAAAGAAGTGGCGGCAGCAGCAGTCGGGGTTGCCGCCGAGGGTCTTGATGATGGAGAGCTTGTAGCTGCCGCCTGCATTGAGCAGGCCGGAGATGCGCGGGGTGTAGTGGGGGCTGTCGGGCTCAAACTCCCGCTTCTGCAGCGCCGAGTGAAAGCTGTTCTCGGCGAACATGCTGTCGCGGATGGTATCGGTCTGGTCGCCGTTTGTCACAATCATGTGCCCGTCCACCTTCCGCACCGGGTGGTAGATGACAAGGCTGGGGTCAGTAAGCTTTGTCGGGTCAAAGGCTTCGATGCGGATACCGTCCTCGGTCCGTACGAAAACCCGGTTGCGGCTGTTTTCGCTGCGCCCCATGATGAAATAGACAAGGACGGCGCGGCGGCCGTCCTCACTGCGGCCCAGAAGGATGCCGCGGCCAGGGTAGGGATTTTCCCGGAGTTCCTTTGTGATGTCCAGCAGCTTCATGCGGTTGCCTCCTTGATGTGTACGATGCGGCCGACCACCTGCAGGCGGCCTTCGCAGTAGAGTGATATGGCCTCGGGGAGGATCTTCCATTCCACTTCCTCCATGATGCGCTTTTGAAGCGTGCTGGGCGTGTCGTCCTCACGGACCTCAACGGCGCGCTGGATGATGACGGGGCCGGCGTCGGCCACGGCGGTGGCGAAATGGGCGGTGGCGCCGGAGACCTTGACGCCGTAGTTTAAAGCCTCCTCGTGGACGCGGATGCCGTAAAAGCCCTCGCCGCAGAAGGCCGGCACCAGAGACGGGTGAATGTTGATGATCCTGTTTTCATAGTGGTCGATGACGGGCGGGCCCAGGACGACCATGAAGCCGGCCAGGACCACCAGCTCAATGTCCAGGCTTTTCAGCCGCTGGTAAATCGCCTCGCTGAAGCTGGCCCGGTTCGGGAAGTTCTTGTAGTTGACCACATAGGTGGGGATGCCGGCGTTTTTGGCCCGGGTGAGGGCAAAGGCGTCCGGGCGGGAGGAGATGACCGCCGCCAGCTCGCAGTTTTTGATCTTTCCAAAATTGTGCGCGTTGATAATGGACTGTAGATTTGTTCCGTCGCCGGACACAAGGACCGCAGTTCTTACCAAGCAAGTTCAACTCCTTTTTCGTCGGGGTTTCTGCTGGCGACACAGCAGCCGATCACATAGGGGTGTTCGCCGATTTGGATCAGGGCGTCGATGATGTCGCCCACGTCGTCCGGGGCGACGGCCATCACAAGCCCGATGCCCATATTGAAGGTGTTGTACATGTCCCGGACGGGAATGTCTGCTCGTTCGGTCAGATACGCGAAGATGCGGCTTTGGGGGAATTCGCCCGGCAGGATCTTGGCGGTGATGCCGTCCGGGAGCATGCGGGGGACGTTTTCAAAGAGGCCGCCGCCGGTGATGTGGCTGATGCCCTTGATGTTCATGCCCAGGGTTTTAATCAGGTGGAGCACCTGGCGGACGTAAATCCGCGTGGGCTTTAAAAGCTCCTCGCCCAGCGTGCAGAACAGCTCCGGCACATACTCGTCCAGGGCCTCGGGGGTCGGGTTTAACACCTTGCGCACCAGGGAAAAGCCGTTGGAATGCAGGCCCGAGGAGGCAAGGCCGATGAGCCGGTCGCCGGGCCGGATGGTGCTGCCGTCGATGATTTTGTCGTGGTCCACAACGCCCACGGCAAACCCCGCCATGTCGTACTCGTCCTCGCCGTAAAAGCCGGGCATTTCCGCCGTCTCGCCGCCGATTAAGGCGCAGCCGGCCTGCCGGCAGCCCTCGGCGATGCCGGCGACGATCTGCTCGGTGCGTTCCGGCTTGTTCTTGCCCATGGCCAGATAATCCAGGAAAAAGAGGGGCTCGGCGCCGGAGCAGATGATGTCGTTGACGCACATGGCCACGCAGTCGATGCCCACGGTGTCGTGCTTGTTCAGCATGAACGCCAGCTTCAGCTTCGTGCCGACGCCGTCGGTGCCGGAAACGAACACGGGGCGTTTCATGCCCTCGATGTTCGGCTCGAACAATCCGCCGAAGCCGCCGAGGCCGCCCAGGACGCCCGGCCGGAAGGTGCTTTGCACAAGCGGCTTGATGCGCTCTATGGTTTCGTAGCCCGCCGTAACGTCTACGCCGGCGGCAGCGTAGCTGTCTGATTTGGAATTTAGCATGTTCCGTGATTCCTTTCCGGTTTGGCAGTATATGTCACGATCCGGCACGGGTTTATAGGGTTATCTTCCGGGTCCGATAACCGGCGGATAACTCGGCGGTGCCAGGCGCGGGTTGGGTCCTCCGGCGTGTTTTCAGCCGAAAAGACGCCGCGCCATCTCCTGATACGCGCCTTCCACGTTGCCCAGATCCTGGCGGAACCGGTCCTTGTCCAGCTTTTCGCCGGTTTTCGCGTCCCAGAAGCGGCAGGTATCCGGCGAAATCTCGTCGGCCAGGACCACGGTGCCGTCGGCGGTCTTGCCAAACTCCAGCTTGAAGTCCACCAGGGTGATGCCGCACTGCTGCAGCGTCGCCTTCAAAAAGCTGTTGATTTTATAAGCGTATTCCCGGATGAGCGCCAGCTCCGACGGGACCGCCAGCTCCATGGCGTAAATATGCGATTCGTTGATTAACGGGTCTCCCAGAGCGTCGTTTTTATAGCAGAACTCCAGCGTCGGCTTTTTAAAGACGGTGCCCTCCTTGACGCCGTAGCGCTTTGAAAACGAGCCGGCGGCGATGTTGCGGACAATGACCTCCAGCGGGAAGATGGAAACGGCTTTGACGAGGGTTTCACGGTCGGAGAGTTCCTGGACGTAGTGGGTCGGGATGCCGGCCTCCTCCAAAAGGCGCATGAAATGGTTTGACATGCGGTTATTGACAACGCCTTTTCCGGAAATCGTGCCCCTCTTTTCACCGTTGAAGGCGGTGGCATCGTCCTTGTATTCGACGATGAGGCGTTCCGGGTCGTCGGTCCGGTAGACCTTTTTGGCCTTGCCTTCGTACATCATGTCAAGCTTTTTCATAGATTGTCTACCTCGCTTTGAAGTTTTTTGTCCTTTTCCATGACGGTAAGCGCCATCTTTTCCTTAAACTCATTTAAACGCGCGGCCAGCCCCTCGTCGGATACGGCCAGAATCTGGGCGGCCAGAATGGCCGCGTTGTCCGCCGCGCCGATGGCCACCGTCGCCACCGGGACGCCGGAGGGCATCTGGACAATTGACAAAAGACTGTCCAAGCCATCCATTGTAGAGGATTTTATGGGCAGTCCGATAACGGGGAGCGTCGTATAGGCGGCAATGACGCCGGCCAGGTGCGCGGCCTTGCCGGCGGCGGCGATGATCACGCCGAAGCCGTTGCCACGGGCGGATTTGGCAAACTTCTCGGCGGCTTCCGGCGTACGGTGGGCGGAGATCACCCGCGCCTCAAAGGGGATGCCGAAATCTTTCAGCTGTCTGACGGCCCCGGCCACGACGGGCAGGTCGCTGTCGGAGCCCATGATAACCGCAACTTTCTTCATAAAAAACCGCACCTCCGGAATGTGCCGACGTGGATGCCGGTATGTAAAGAGCAAAATGCGCGTTGGTCAAGCGCGCATTGTCAAAACCTTTGAACATGCCTGTATAGTATAATAATTTCACAGTTATTTCAAGGTTAACTAAATCCGAAACGGTAAATTTGTTAAATTAAACAACGCGCTGTTGTAATGCTGGTAGAATTGAGTTAAAATAGCAACACTAAGCAGATATCAAGACTTTTTAGGGGGATAAAGATGCCGGAGCTGTGCCTGGGGCGGGTTGCGGACAATAAAAAGCTGACGGAGACCGTCCGGGCGCTGACGGTGGAGGCCGAAGCCATCGCGCGCCGGGCCGCGCCGGGGCAGTTTGTCCATATCCGGTGCGGCGCGGAGAATTTGCTCCGCCGCCCCATCAGCATCTGCGACGTCAGCGGCGGCGCGGTGACGCTGGTGGTGGAGGCCCGGGGGGCCGGGACCGACTGGCTGGCCCGGCGGGAACCGGAGGACGTGCTGGATATTTTAGGGCCTCTTGGCAACGGCTTTGATACCGGCGGCAGGCGCATTCTGCTGGTGGGCGGGGGGATCGGCGTCCCGCCGCTCTTGTATGCGGCCAAAAAGGCGGCCGGCGTGAAGCGGGCAATCCTGGGCTTCCAGACCGAGCACCGGATTCTGCTGGAAGAGGAATTTAAAAACGCCTGCGACGAGGTGTTTATCACAACAGACGACGGCAGCGCGGGGGAGCAGGGCCATGTCACGGCCCCTTTAAAGAGGCTCCTTGATAGAGGCGCTGCGGACGCGGTGCTGGCCTGCGGGCCCCGGCCCATGCTCCGGGCTGTTTACGAGCTGGCGTCCCAGTACGGGGTGCCGTGCCAGGTGTCCATGGAGGAGCGGATGGGCTGCGGCATCGGCGCGTGCCTTGTCTGCGCCTGCCAGACCCGGGAGAATGGGCAACTGCACATGCGCCACGTCTGCAAGGACGGGCCGGTTTTCCGGGGGGAGGCGGTTGTATGGTAGCGCCTCAATTAAATGTCAACTTCGCCGGCGTCCGGTTTAAAACGCCCGTGGTGGCGGCCTCCGGGACCTTCGGCTTCGGCAGGGAATACGGGGAGCTTTTCGATCTGTCCCGGCTGGGCGGCATCTGCGTCAAGGGCCTGACCGTAAAGGAGCGCCACGGGAACCCGCCGCCCCGCATTGCGGAGACGCCCATGGGCATCCTCAACAGCGTGGGGCTGCAAAACCCCGGGGCGGACGTCTTTATCGAGAAGGAACTGCCCTTCTTGCGGCGGTATGACACCACTATTATAGCCAACATCTCGGGAAATACCGTGGAGGAGTACTGCGAGCTGGCGGAAAAGCTCTCGGAGGCCCGGGTGGACATGCTGGAGGTCAACATCTCCTGTCCCAACGTGAAAGCCGGGGGGCTGGCCTTCGGCACGACGGCCAAATCGGCGGCGCTTGTCACCGAGGCGGTCAAAAAGCATTCCTCGGTGCCGGTGATGGTCAAGCTGTCGCCCAACGTCACCGACATCACCGAGATCGCCCGGGCGGCGGAGGGGGCGGGGGCCGACGCCCTTTCCCTCATCAACACCCTTTTGGGCATGCGCATTGACATCGAGACCCGGCGCCCGGTTCTAAAAAACAATACGGGCGGCCTGTCCGGCCCGGCGATTTTCCCGGTGGCGCTGCGGATGGTGTGGCAGGTATCCGCCGCCGTTAAAATCCCCATCATGGGCATGGGCGGCATATCAAAGGCGGAAGACGCCGTCGAGATGCTTTTGGCGGGGGCGTCGCTGGTCTGCGTCGGCACGGCGCTGTTTTCAGACCCCCTTGCCGCCCTGCGCATCACCGAGGGCATCGGCGCGTATCTTGAAAGAAAGCGCCTGGACTCGGTGTCTCAACTCACAGGAAAGGTACAGCCATATCAGTTATGACGACAGTTTACATCATCCGGCACGCCGAGGCGGAGGGGAACCTCTACCGGCGCATCCACGGCCACTACGACAGCCTTGTGACCCAACGGGGCAAAAAGCAGATTCAGGCGCTGAGAAAACGCTTTGAGGGCATCAAGATTGACGCGGTCTACGCCAGCGACCTGTACCGCACCAGAGCCACCGCCCGGGCCGTCACCGAGGACCGGGGCCTGGAGCCTATCCTGACGCAGCGTCTGCGCGAGGTGAACATGGGCGTCTGGGAGGATCTGACCTGGGGCGAGGTGGAGCGCTTCGAGCCGGACCAGCTGGAATACTTCAACAACGACCCGCTGAGGTGGAAAATCGACGGCAACGAGGATTTTTATACGCTCCAGAACAGGATAGCCGGTATCGTCAATGAGATTGCCGCCCGGCACGACGGCGAGACGGTGGCCATATTTACCCACGGCACGGCCATCCGGGCGTATCTGGCGCTGCTGCTGGACGTTGCGCCCCAGGAGATCCGGCGCATCAAGCACTGCGACAACACGGCCGTCGCCCTTTTAAAGATCGGGGGCGGCAGGACGGCCATCGAGTATTACAGCGACAACTCCCACCTGGACGAGGAGACCTCAACCTTCGCCCACCAGAAATGGTGGCGGGAGAACACCACCTTTGACAGCACCAACCTGCGCTTTGCGCCCGTCGACCTAAATAGCGGCGCCGGGTGGTACCTGGACTGCCGGTGGGAGACCTTTGAAGCCTTCGGCAATCAGATCAACGACCCGTATGCGGTGAAAAAAGACTGGCTGGAAAGCGCCCGCCGGCACGCGGCGGCCCACTCCAGAGCCGTGTCCCTGGCGCTTTTGGGCGACACGCCGGCGGGGCTCATTGAGCTGGACACCAAAACCGGGGCCGAGGAAAAGGTCGGCGTCATCGACTTTTTATACATGGCGCCGGACCACCGGCGGCTGGGGATGACGGTCCAGCTGCTGGGCCAGGCGGTGTCCGTCTACCGGCCACTGGGCCGGGAAAAGCTGCGCCTGGCGGTGGAGGCGGCCAATGAATACGCCCTGCGGTTCTGTGCAAAATACGGCTTTGTCAAGGCCGGAGAGCAGACTGACGGCGGCGTTTTGAAGTACGTGATGGAACTGGACATCAAGCTGGGATAAGGGATGTGAAAACGGCGCTTTTGGCAGGGGCCGATTTGTGCGCCGGCAAAACATGACGCCATATGATTTTCTGCCGGTATCCAGGGAGGATATGCTGTCCCGGGGCTGGTACTATTACGATTTTCTGCTGATAACGGGTGACGCATACGTGGACCACCCCAGCTTCGGCGCGGCCGTCATCGGGCGCGTGCTGGAGGCCGACGGCTACCGGGTGGCCGTGCTGGCCCAGCCGGACTGGCGGAGCGCCGACGCTTTTGCCGCCATGGGCCGGCCCCGGTACGCCGCGCTCATCGGCGCGGGGAATCTGGACTCCATGGTCAACCACTACACCGCCGCCAAAAAGCGCCGGCGGGAAGACTTTTACTCACCCGGCAAAAAGACCGGCCTGCGGCCCGACCGGGCGACGATCGTCTATGCCAACCGGGTGCGCGAAGCGTTCCCCGGCCTGCCGGTGATCATCGGCGGTCTGGAGGCGTCCCTGCGCCGCTTTGCCCACTACGACTATTGGGAGGACAAGGTCCGCCGTCCGGTGCTGGTTGACGCCGGGGCGGACCTGCTGGTTTACGGCATGGGGGAGGCGGCCACCCGGGAGCTGACCGCCCGGCTGGCGCGGGGAGAGCGCGTCGCGGATATTACGGACGTCCGGGGCACGGCTTTCCTGGCGCCGGACACGGCGTCCTGCCGGTTCCCGGTTGTGGAATGCGCGTCCTTCGAGGAGGTTTCCGCTGACAAGCGCCGGTATGCCGAGGCGGTGATGCTCCAGTACGACGAGCACGACCCCGTCCGGGGCAGGGCGGTGGCGCAGCGCTGCGGCGACCAGGTGCTCATCGTCAATCCGCCCCAGATGCCCCTGTCCACAAAGGAGTTTGACCGGATCAGCGAGCTGCCCTATACCCGGGAGGTACACCCCATGTATGAAAAGCAGGGGGGCGTGGCGGCCATCGAGGAGGTTCGGTTTTCAATCATCCATAACCGTGGCTGCTTCGGTGCGTGCAACTTCTGTTCGCTGGCCTTCCATCAGGGCCGCATGGTGACGGTGCGCAGCCACGATTCCATCGTCCGGGAGGCGGAGCGCTTTGTCAGTCACCCGGAATTCAAGGGCTATATCCACGACGTGGGCGGCCCGACGGCCAATTTCCGCGGCCCCTCCTGCAAACAGCAGCTGAAAAGCGGCCTCTGCCGGGGCAAAAACTGCCTGACACCCGCGCCGTGCAAAAATCTTGAGGCCGACCACAGGGACTACCTGAAGCTGCTGCGCCGGCTGGCGGCCATTCCGGGTGTCAAAAAGGTCTTTATCCGCTCGGGTATCCGTTTTGACTACCTGATGCAGGACAAGGACGGCGAGTTTTTCGCCGAGCTTGTGAAAAACCATATCTCCGGCCAGCTGAAGGTGGCCCCGGAGCACTGTGTCGACGCGGTGCTGGAGGTTATGGGCAAGCCGCCCCACGCGGTGTATGAGAAATTTGAGGAGAAGTACACGCGGCTCAACGAGCGGTACGGTAAAAAGCAGTTTCTTGTCCCGTACCTGATCTCCTCGCACCCCGGCAGCACGCTCTCCGACGCTGTCCGGCTGGCCGAGTATTTAAACAAACGCGGCGTCCAGCCCGAGCAGGTACAGGATTTTTACCCCACGCCGGGGACCCTGTCCACCTGCATGTACCATACGGAGCTGGACCCGCGGACCATGAAAAGCATTTACGTGCCCAAATCGCCCAGGGACAAGGCCCTGCAGCGGGCCCTTTTGCAGTGGAAACGCCCGGAAAACCGCCGGCTCGTTCTGGAGGCGCTGAAAAAGGCCGACCGGGAAGACCTCATCGGCTACGGCAAAAACTGCCTGATACGTCCGGAAAAGACGGGCAGTCCGGCGAAAGCGCCGGGCCAAAAAACCCCGGCTCAAAAAGCCTCAGCTCAAAGAGCTGTGGACAGAAAAACGGCGGCGAAGCGGGGCTAGAGCGACCCGTCAAAGCGGGAAAGCACCGGCAAAGCAAAGCAGAAAACGCCCAAAAAGGGCGGAAGACGCCGGTAAATTATGTGTTGGCCGAGGTTCGACGGCCGGTTGTACAAGCGCCAAGCCTATTGCTTTAATTGACAATATAGTTCAATGACAACGGCGGGATGAGGTCATCCCGCCCTACAACTATAGTTGTATTATCGTAAGGGAGGTCCTGTGTGGCCTCCCGCGTTTTCTTCCGGCGGGCGACCACGCAGGGTCGCCCCTACGATAACAAACCAGCCCGACGCAACCTTTGTAGGGCCCGCTGACTCAGCGGGCCGCCCCGTAACTCCTTAAGGCTCCTTTCTTGCAAAAAAAGAAGAGCTGTCTAAAAAACAGCTCTTCAAAGGAGGAGGTGGATGTGCGTTTATTTACGCGGAAAGCTTCATGACATTGGCGGTTTCGATGATGTCCGTATCCTCAACAGGGGCGGGTTTGTAGGTTTTGGGGTCAAAAACCGTATAATCTGTAATCTCCGGCGCTTCGTAAACATAGGTGTAGGCCGGGGTGGGGATCGTCTGGCGAATCTGCTTTTCGATCATGTTGGTGATGGCATCCTTCACGTAGGGGATGGCCGGGATGGGCATATGCTGCGGCGCTACCGCATAATCAACGGCATAGTTGTAAACGAAGTCATGATATTTATACATAAATGAATCCCTCCTGTTTTGTAAGAATGATAAAAAGATTCTGCAAATAGCCTAAATTAGAATCTCATTTCTTATCTAGAATATACAACAGGAGGCGGCTTTTGTCTATGTTAATAATGATGATAATTGGCAGTGTTTGGAGCGACCGGTTAGGTAATTACACAAATATGGATGAAATAACCGCGGGCCGGGAACACGCGGGGTATCGACAGTGTAAAGCAGACGGCCCGGACTTCCGCAGCCGCCAAAATCTTACAGCCCGGACTTCCGGGCTGTAAGATTCTTTACACGCCTTTATATTTCAGTCTTGTGGCCAGTCCGCCCCGTATGTGCCGTTCCGCCTTGTTAAAGTCCAGGACCTCTTTCACCTGGAGGTAAAGGGGGCGGTTAATGTGTTCAAGACGCTCCGAAAGATCCTTATGTACAGTTGACTTGGAAATGCCGAATTTTTTTGCTGCCGACCGCACCGTCGCTTTGCTTTCTATGATGTATACCGCCAAATCACAGGCGCGCTCCTCGATGTTGGATTTCAAAAACATCACTCCCGGCAATAGTCATATTAGACTATATGCA
>JAJUHI010000048.1 GCA_029267955.1 Sporobacter termitidis
ATCACGCGCCTGTTGACGAATGGCCGCGAGCTTATCGTCGCCCTTATCGAGCCCGAGGATCGCCTGCGTGCCTGACATCTGCTTATCAAAACCGATACCCGGCGCAATAAAGCGTGACGCACCATAAAGCCCGGCGGTCGCTACCCCGACCCCCACCATCCCGGCATTACGCGCACCGGCGGCGAGCTGTTGCCCGGATTCATAGCGGCTTTTTACCGCGCTGAGTCTGGCCTGTTGCTGACTGACGCGCGCCAGTGCATCACGTTGCCGGTTAAGCTGCGCCGTTGTCTCGCTGATGCTGGATTTCAGTCGGCGCTCATCCGCCGACAGCGTGCGGGTGTTTATGCCAGCCTGCGCGAGCTCGGTGCGCTGGCGCTGTACCGACTGCCTGAGCCCGTTATATTTGAGCTGCAGGTCAGCGGCGGATTTCTTTGCCGCCTCCATCGCGCGCGCCTGCGCGTTAGTGGGGTTTTCGGTGTTTTTAAACTGGACGGCCAGCGCTGCGGCCTCCTGTTTCGCTTTGTTAAGCGACTGACCGGTCACGGCAAGCTGTGCGCTCGCTTTCCTGAATCCGTCAATTCGGGACGCCTGCGCATTCAGATCGCGCAGGATGTTTTGAGAAGTGCGGATATCGCCAGCAAGGGATTTACTGGCGTTCTGGATAGCTTTGAGCGGTCGGCTTGCCCGGTCTACTGCGTTAAGCAGCACCTCAAGTCTGACGTTATTGCTCATGATGGTTTCCGCTTCGCTGCAGCGCCTTATCGCGCCATGTGATGAGCTCGGTCACGCTCAGGGAATAAAGCTCTGATGGCGGCCAGTGAAAAATCACCGCGATATCCGCCATCAGGTCATCGACCGAAAGGTTTTCGGGGAACGTCAGCGAGCCGAAGATGGCGACAAAAAACCAACCACCTTACCGGCGAATAAAATCAGGTCTGACGCTTCCAGACGCATGACCTCATGCTCGGTGAGCGCCGGGTAAGTCATGCGCGGCAGCACCTTAATCAGCGCGTCAACGTCAGAGTTTGCCAGCGAGGCCAGACTCACGCCGCGCAGGGTTCCCGCGTTGGGTTTTGTGACCGTAACCTGCTCGATTTTCTGCTCACCGCGCATGATGGGGTTATCGAGGATCACAATGTTCGGGTTTTCGGTTTCGTTGATGTTTTCCATGATATTTCTCTCGTCAAAGTTAAATGACCGGCCAGCATTGCCGACCGGTTAAGGGGTTAAAGGCCGATGGCCTTACGGTGTTCCGCCAGACGGTCGACGCCGTCGACTTTCATCACCATGTTGATGACGTCAATCTCGATGACCTCTTTCCCGTCAATCGTGAGCTGGTAGTAAGTGCACTCGGTCGAGATTTTGGTCGTGCCGCTTTCGCCCTGTTTGTTTTCGCCGCCGTCATACTCTTTATGACGGCCACGCATGACCACCTCAACGGCAGAAATTGCGCCGGTGTCATCGCGCTGGTATGAGCCGGTAAAACGCAGCGGCACGCTATCCGCGCCCGGTGACGCGTACTGCGCCCACAGCTCGATATCAGGCAGACCGCCGAGCGTCCACTCAAGCGACAGCGCGTCATCGTCGAGGCCGAGGTCAATCGACACCGCGCCCGGCATCCCGCCGCCACGGTATTTCTCAAGCTTACGGGTCAGCTTTGGCAGGGTGACGGATTCAACGACGCCCATGTAGCTGAGACCGTCGTTGAACATATTCAGGTATTTCAGTTTACGTGGTAATGCCATGCTCTCAGCTCCTTAGCTGTTGACCGACTCTGACAGGTTCGCCAGATAGGTATCGGTGATGCGCTGGCGCAGGGTCAGATTTTCCAGCGGCGGGACGGGGGTGTAGTCGTAATCGATATACAGTTTCCCCACTTTGAGGGTTTCCACGCTGTTTGACTCCGGGTCGTACCAGCAGGAGCCGTCAACGATATAGCCGTTGTTTTTCAGCTCGCGGAATTTGGCATTGATACCGGCGACGATGTCGCGGATAAGCGTTGCGGTGACGGGTTTATCAATCGCCCAGGCGTGCGCCTCCGCCATTGTATCGGCGAGCACCTGCGCCGTGCGGGTGTAGTTTTCAAACAGGAATAACGGGTCGTCAGAGCAGGTGCGGTTGCCCCAGAACTTAAAGCCGTCGTTACGAATCAGCGTGGTGACACCGGCCTGATTTAACAGGTTCGCGTCAGTGGCTTTTTCCTGCAAATCCCATGAGACCGAGGCGCTGACGCCGGTGACGCCATTCACGCCGACGTTAGACAGCGTTTTGTGCCAGCCGGTCTCCTGGTCGATTTTGGCACGCAGGCCGAGCGCACGGGCGGTCGCCCATGCAATATCCGTCTCGTTCGCCGTGGTGTCCCATGCCAGAAAATCAGGATGGATGACCATCAGCTCGCGCTGGCTGAAATTCTCGCGGTAGGCAATGGCTTCAGAAATGGTCTTGCAGCCCCATGCGCTGATATAGCCAAACGCGCGCAGGCTCTGACAGGTCGCCGCGAGCGCGGTCGCCACTTCCTGAGAGTCCAGCCCCGGCACGCCGAGAATGCGCGGCTTAACGCCGGTGACGGTTTTTGCAGCCAGCAGCGCCTTAAGCCCGGTGTATTTGCCGTTCTCGTCTGTCGTGCCGATGATGTTGGAAATGGTCTCTTTCTGCGCGGCTTCGGGGTCTTCCGGGTCGTCGATACCTTCGGCTACGCGGACAACCACAACGACCGGCTTGCACTGGTCGGCAATGGCCTGCAGGGATTTTGACAGGGTGCCAAGTTTACCGGCCTTACCGATCGCGTTTTGCACGCTGGTAATCAGTACCGGCTCATTAAGCGGGAATGTTAAATCGTCAGCATCGCTGGCCGTGCAGACCATGCCGATGATGGCCGTCGAGACGGTGGAAATGGTGCGCGTGCCATCGTTAATCTCGATGACCTCGACGCCGTGATGATAGTCGCTCATCTGTTTAACTCCGTGGTTAAGGGATGCGACCATTTTCGGTTGTATGATTTACAAGCGCGATAAAACAGCGTTGGCGGGAGAATGAGACAACAAACAAAAACCCTCCGGGCGGAGGGCTGCATTCAGTCAGGTTTTTCAGGCCACTCGATATCCGGTGCGGTGCTAATATCCAGCCGGTTTAATATCACACGGTAACGCTTCCAGCGAGTGAGAGCAGATAACTCATCCTCTGTAGCCATACCAAGCTCATCAGCGTCCTGCAAAACCGCTATTGCTTCACCAGCCTCCCGAATAAGCCTGGACTTTTCCCCTTCAGCAATCTCCCTTATCTCCTGCGGCGTGGGGGGCTCAGGCTCAGACAATACGGGCCTTCCGTCTTCATCTGGAGTAATTACCTTACCCATGGCCTGACCACTGATAAGATATTCATACCATTGATTCGATATTTCACTAATATCGTCAGGTAAAGTACCGGCTTGCTCGTAATCTGATATAAGCGAAGAAACATAAAACGCATTTGTTTCCGCGCTGTAAAAATAAATATTGTCCATATTAATACCCCACCGCATACCAGTAGACGCCGTGACCATCACTCCCCACGGATGCCCCTGTTTTTGTAAAACTGGTTACATACGTCCAGTTATTTTGCGCGCCATCGTTCACTTTACGAATGATGGTGTTTTGCACATTCACGCAAGCTGATGGAAAGGCTGTAGGAAAGGTAATGTTTACATTGCCTGTAACTGAACTTGAAACCACCCCCCACTGGAAAATCATTCCCGTATTGGCGTCCTTATACCAGCCATTCGCCGCTTTCGATGCAGAGTTAATCTTTTGAAAGCGCGCGTCGCTCTCCGCTTTGGTGTATGCCGTTCCCGTCGGGGTGTAACTGCCTTTTAGCTGGAAACGTCCGTCGCTTTCCGCTTTGGTATACGCCGTCCCCGTTGGCGTGTAATTGCCCTTTGGCTGGAAACGTGCGTCACTCTCAGCCTTAGTGTAAGCGCCCGTTTTTGCCATATATCCGGCATCAGACTGCGCCTTTGTATAATATCGGGCGTCAAAATTTGCGTAATTCGCCAGAGCCAGTTTATTCATGGTAACGTCCCCCGTCGCCAGACTGACCGTAAAAGGACGCAAACTGTTAAACGTGCCGAGCGAATCACCAGAGTTCGTGACCAACAGATAGAGGCTTCCACCATCATTACGCCAGAATGCCCCGTAGCTGCCATAAGCAATGCGAAAACCGTTAGCGCTTCTGGAAACAAACTCCCCTGATGACGTTACTCCACCTGCAAAACTGGAAACACCATTAAAGCTAAATGATACAGAACCATCTTTATTTCGCTGTGAATAAAAATGATACCCTGTGGTATCTTTAAACTCTAACACTGTCGGCCTGTCTGCATTTCCCCATAAAAGCAGTGAGCCGTTAGCTGTTGACGAGTTCTGAGAGCTAATTTCAAACCTTCTGCCATTCCCCACCGAAAGCGTGCCATTTACTGTCGCATTACCTGTAACCGTACCGCCAGTTACTGGCAGAGCGCCAACCTCCCCGGCAGTGGGTTTATTAGCCGCATCATACTGTTTAGCCCAGGCTGACCACGTGCCGCTGTACAGCGTGCGGATGTATGAGCGTGAATTGTTGTAAACGCGGTAAACCTGAGTGATACCCGCGTGCTTATAAACTTCCAGCGAACCGGCCATTGCCTCGGGGTAGTTTTTCCCGGTTTGCGCCTGCGCGTTTGCTGGCTGGTAATACAGTCCCGGCGTGGTGTAAGCGTTTAAGTCCTCAGCATTACCAATCCCGACAGTCTGACCGTTAAAAATATCCTGCGCCGTAATACTGATATCGGCACTCAGCGCCCTGCCATTGATCTTGCGCCCTGACGGAACTCTCCCGCTGGCATTGTCATTTGCAGCCTTAACGGCTTTCGGTGTCGCCGCCAGTGCCTCAGACGCGCTGTCGGTCGCGCTACTGAGCTGGACGATACCCTTTTGTGCCGTGGTAGCGTCCTGAGCCGTGTATTTTCCTTTCGCAAGGTCATACGCCGCCTTAACCGCTTTCGATGTCGCTGCGACGCTCTCAGACGTGCTGTCGGTTGCGCTGCTGAGCTGGACAATACCCTTTTGCGCCGTGGTGGCGTCCTGAGCCGTGTATTTCCCACTGGCAAGATCATACGCCGCCTTAACCGCTTTCGGCGTCGCTGCGACGCTCTCAGACTCGCTGTCGGTCGCACTGCTTAGCTGAGTGAAACCCTTTGCGGTGAGCGTGGCGTCAGGATGGCGGCGGGATTGCTCATGCTCCGCGAGCTTGTCGTCGACGTAGTCCTGCGTTGCCATCACCGTTGAGGTGTCGATGGTCAGCTCGACTGACTCGATGTCGCTCACCATGATAACCATACGCACGGTCTGCGCGCGCCCTGACCCCTCTGCCAGCGCTGGCTTGTAGCTTTCGGCGATATTCCCGACCGCTATCAGCGTGCCGGTGTCATCGTAGAGCCCGAGCTCTCGCATCCAGAAACCGCCGGTTTCAGGCGGGATAAGCAGCTCCGCCACGACATAATTTTTATTCTTTTTGTCCTGGCTGATTTTATTCAGTGCGTGACGCCAGACCTCTTTGACGAGCTTTGTCTGGTTAGGGTCAGGCACCGGCAGCGTGCCGCCACCGTCACCCACGGCCATCGCTGTAAAGTTAACTTTTTTCCCGTTCGGGACGGTCGCTGCGGCCAGCTTGATTGCACCGGCTTTGGTGATGACCGTTTTGTATTTCACTGTCATTGTGCTCTCACTTATCCGGGGTAAACCGTGATGATGTCGCCGTCATATGTCAGCGCACCGGTGTAGAGATAGCCCGGCACATCCTGAATGATGTTAAGGCCGATAAGATGGCGACTTGCTGGCTTTGCATCAGCAATAAGCCGCTCCATTTCGTAATACATTTCCTCGGTGATGCCGGTCTCTAACACGCCGATATCGAGGCGAAACGTGCCGGGCGGGTCGTTTGTCTCCCACCATTCAGACACGTTTATCAGATAGCCGAGCGGCTCCACCACGCGCCGCACTGCGCCAATCGTTCCCTTGTGCGCATGGATAAACCACGCCGCGCGGATCACTTCCCGTTTTGTGGTCTCCGGCCAGCTCTCATCCCACCGGTCAACGGAAAACGCCCACGCCAGCCACGGCAGCAGATTTGCCGGGCAGTCGTCAGGACTCCAGAGGCGGCGCAGGGGAACGGGGGTATTTTCGATTTCAGCACAGGCTCGCGCCGCCGCCACCTCAAGCGGTGAGGAGCCCACCGGCAACAGTCGGGTATCATTCATCGTTGCCCCCGATGGTCACGCTGTACTCGGTGCACCATGACGCCTGAGTCTCATCGAGCACGATGTCAGCCACCGGCGCGGCCAGTTCGACGCGCTGCACACCCTCAACGTGGAGCGCGGCATAAATCGCAGATTTACGGATGTCACGCCCGAGCCGGTGCTGTGCGGTGATATACGCCTGCAGTTTTGCTTTTGCCGCACTGAGTACCGGCTCACTTTCGGGACCGGGGTAAAGGTAAAGCGACGCGGTGATTTTATAATCGACAATTTTCGCTGACTGCACGGTCACGCGGTCGGCCACCGGCCGGACGTCCTCGTCGTTAAGTGCAGTGCGCACGATGGCGAGCAGCTCGTCAGAGGCCACGCCGTTATTTTCACGCGACAGCACAGACACGGTCACACACGCAGGCTCGGGACTGATAACCGAAATATCCGCGACACGCCCGTCAGCGCTGCGGCCATGAAACTGATATGCGCCGGTCGAGCCTGCGGTACTCAGCCCCTCAAAAGCCTGTTGAATGCGCAGGCGGTAGTCGGTGTCCGATTCCATCACTGCTGGCGTGGGCGGAAACGTCGTGTCGTCTGCAGGCGTGATGACGAGGCGCTCGACGTTATAATTTCCGCCTATCTGGTCAAGGTTGGCATCTTCCGCATACGCCAGCATGACCGCACGCGCAGCCTCGTTGACGCGCTGTCGCCAGATAACTTCCCGGTAGGCGTTTTCCTGCAGCAGCTTAACAATCGGCTCTGATTCGAGCGTCAGGGTGCGCGCGACGGCCTCCTGTTGTTCCTCCGGGTATAACGACACGAGCGTCGCCTTGCGTTCGCTCAGGATGGTTTCATAGTCCAGCACTTCCACGACATCAGGCGCGGCGAGCTGGTTCAGGTCAACAATTGCCATAGCGTTTAACTCAGTGGAATGGTGAGGGAAAAGGGCTGGCCGTTAGCCGAGCGCGTGCCGGTGATGTCGACATACAGCCCGCCGTCATTCTCCGACCGCTCAAAGGTGATGCTTGTCAGGCTGACGCGGGGCTCCCATTTCTGGATCGCGGAATAACACGCGGCCATAATCTGCAGGCGCAGCGCCGGGGTCTGCGGCTGGTCAATCAGCGCTGACAGGAGCGAGCCGTATTCACGGCGCATGACGCGCGAGCCTATCGGCGTGACCAGAATGTCGCGCACGCTTTGCCTGATATGCTCGACCTCAGAGATACTGAGGCCGGTCTGGCTGTTCATTCCCAGATAACGCACCGTCATTGCGTCCCCTTAGTCCAGCTTCCGCCGCTCTGTACGTTGCCGTGCGCATGGTTATCCACCTGCACGCCGTTTGATTTCAGTGTCCCGCCGGTGTGCTCGATGTTCCCGCTCATCTTCCCGCCGTTCTTCACTTCGAGCGTGCCGGTTGTCAGCTTGTTGGTGCACACCACCTCCGGCGTATCGAGCGTGATGCGGCTCGACGCTTTCACCAGCACCACCGGCACGGTGGCCGTAATGGACTCAGACGCGGTGACGTCAGCGGTCTTAATACCTGACACGGTGAGCGCCCCGATTTCGGGCTCGTACTCGATAACCGCCCCGTCAGGAAAGGCGACGTGAATCGCATCAGGGGAGGCAGACGGCGCGGGATGGTCGTCAGAGAAAATGCCCGGCAGCACAAAGGCCGTATCGAGCTCGCCACCGATGGCCAGCAATAACACCTGCTCACCGACCGAGGGAGCCCACCACACGCGAGAGCGACCGGCGCGACAGGTGAGCCAGTTTAACCAGGTGGTTTGCATACCGCCGGTCTGGACACGACACAGTCCCTCGTCGAGGTCAACGTCGGTCACAATGCCGGTGCGGATAAGGTTGCGGATCGCGCGTGCGATTTCCTGCAGAGAATTTAAATTATTCATGGGGAAAGGATGCCGCCGGACGAGGCCAGCAGCAATGAGGCGGTGTTTTATCAGCTATGTAACAACTACGGAATCAATTAATAGTGCTTCTCGATAACAGCCATACCCTCTTTCAGTGACTCGTCATGATTTTCAAACTCTTTACTGTAAAAAAAGAAAAAAGCTTTTTTTACATGAGGTAGCTCGATAAAAATAAACTCATCGACTTTATGAAAAAAGTGAAAATTGTTGTTTGATGTCTCAAAAATCAATAGAGAGTTATGCATATCGCACTTTCTCTTTCTCATCAAAGCGCGCCTCGTCTTCCTGATGATTCTGAAAACTTTATTTGGCGTTGTATCTATATCCCCCCAAAACATAGCAATTGGTATCTTTGACAAGAAGGGAATGTATTCCTTGTCTTTAAACCTTAGAAAACTAGTTCGAAGATCCATAAGCTGTAATTTAAAACCTAGATATTGCAACCACCATATAATGCAGTCGACATCTTTGGATGTTAGTTCGTATGCTTTTTTGCCCAGCAACATCCGTTTAAGATTGTCTTCGAATGCCCCCAACAATTCAGAATTACATACCTTACATGCAGGAATAGTAGTTTTGATATAATTAACAGGCTGATTGTTTTTCTTGTTGACTAAGTGTTTTTCTGGATTTGACTCAAACGCCCACTGAGGGATTACATGCTCACGCGTAATTTCCTTTGTAGAACCACACAGCATGCACATATCAACATTGTGATCGCCGATTACCGAATCCATTACTAGCCGCTGGGATTCTTTGATTCGTTTCCTCAATAGTTCAAACTTCTTTTCCATTGACTAAACCTTATTTATTTTCTTAAGGCTATTAATATCCTCTCTTCAATCAGTTGTATAGCAACGCTGTCAAACCCCAACAATTGCCTTTCTGGATATTGCACTTCCTTTGCATGCGGGGTTGGCTGGTCTTTTAGCCCGTACTGATGGACACGCGCGATGCGCTGCACTTTGCCGGTAAATTCCACCACCGCGCTGTTTTCGCGGCCAGTGGCTTTCATGTACCGGCTCGTGCGTAGCTTCTGGAACATCGCCCGTTTAATCCGCCCGGTTTTAGACCTGAGAGGCTGACGCTTTCGCGCCTGATATGGTGAGCCGTCCGGGGCTTTTTGCTGTTTAATCCGTTGCTGTTGCGACTTGCGCAGCTCCTTTGCTATCTCCCCGGCCAGCTTCCGGCGCGCTGCCGGTGACAGGGCAGCAATCAGACCATTGAGCCTGTCGTCAAAGGGCTTAAATTCACTCATCCCATTTGCTCACCAGTTCGCCGTTGATATAGAGCTCTTTCGGCCGCGTGACCGGCTCAGGCAGCGGAGGCTCAGGGGCATAGCTTACGTGCAGCGCGCCGTTTTCCTCTTTGATAAGGGTTCGCTCGGTGAGCTGCAGGCTGATGCTGATATCGACGCTGTCCCCGTCGTTCAAATCCATCTGGAAACGGTAGCCCTTTTTGCGGCCGTCATCGAGCGTGCAGATATCCGGCTGGTTTTCCCTGAGCCATGCGGCAACCGGCACGAAAATCAGGTCAGGGTCGCCCACAAAGTCACACACGATCACATTCAGGGTGTAAATTTTCTCATGCGACAGCGAGGCCGCGAGCCGCGCGTCGATATTCCCCTCATCGGCAAAGATGCGCATCATTTCGGGGTTTGTTTCAAGCTGCGGAACGGCTTTAATCAGCGCTTCGCGCAGGCTGCGTGCTTTCTTCATCGAGTTTATCCTGACAGTCTTTGACGGTTTCAACCTGCAGCGCGCAGGCGGCGAGCGCGTGCTCAAGCCTGCGTATATCGGCGCTCAGGTCGCCATTAGTGGCCGGGTCGCTTCCCGGCATCGGGCAATAGCTCACCTTCGGGCAGGCGCTGTAAACAATGACCGGCGGAGGCGCAGGCGGCGCGGGTGTGCAGCCTGCGCACAACATCAGGCAGCTCAGCGCTATACCAGCGGCGTAAGGTTTCATTCTCATTTATCAGCCTCGTAATGGTTTCTTCGCGCCGCACGGCCATCGCACCGGCGGCCAGCAGTTCGCCGCGTAAACTGACCTGTGCGGTTTCATTTCGCCTGGCAATGCCCTGCGAAACGGAAAGCTGATTTTTCAGCATTACGATCGCGGTTTTTTGTTCGGTGGCGACCCTGTTTGCCCGTTCAAACGAGCGCGTCAGGTTGCCGTTTTCATGACGCTGCCAGAGCACAACCGCCATCAGCGCGGCCAGTAAAAACAACATCACTTTCATTGAATCCCCCTGAGGCAGTAGGCACGCTCGCGCGCGCGACGATTTTCCAGCCCTTTGTTAATTTCGCCATTCACGTAAACCCAGCGGGGGAGCTGGTCGCACACCTGCCACCATTGATGACGCTTGATATAGGCGACCATCGTCGACCGGCAGGCCGCACCGGTTCCCACGTTGAATGAGAAGCTGACCAGCGCGTCGTAAATGTGCTGCGGCATTTCCACCGGCACGCAGACTGCGAGACGCTTCTCGACGTTCAGCACATCCGTGACAAGGTTCGCCGCCGCCTGACGTTCGGTGATTTCCCCTTTCGGCACGACGCCTGCAGTGTGGCCGATGCCTGACGTCCACACTCCCGCGCTGCACTGGTAAGGCGTCAGGCGACATCCTTCGAGGTCGGCAATCAGCGCCAGCCCCTCGGGCGAGGTGTTAAGCAGACGAAAGTCAGGCATCAGCGCAGCCAGCGCCAGCACGGCGGCCACACTGCAACGTTTAACGATTGATTTCACGAATAGCCCCCTTATCGAGTCCGATAGACGTCAGATAGAGATAGGTTTTGCGCTTAAACCAGTAGTTCGTCAGCGCGGTAAAAATGGCGCATCCGCCGCCCACGTATAGCGCCATCTTTTCGGGTGACATCGCCCCGAGATACGCCAGCGCCACGGCCAGCCAGTAGGCGATAAACGTTGTGATTTTTTCCATACTCAGTCCCATAGATTCACCGTTTCGGTTCTGGCCGCGCTCTCGGTCTCGGGTAGCTCAATTGCTGTGCCGTGCGGCAGGATAACGCCGAGCTCGGACAGGCCGGGATTTGCCTCTAAGACGGTTTCGACCACGCCCTCTGTGCGCCCGTAATACCGGGCGCAAATCGCGTCGAGGGTGTCGCCCTGCAGCGCATACGCTTTCATCAGATTTGCCCCACAATACAGCGCGCCTTGTCCTGGATACGCGCCACAGACCAGCGCATATCCCGCCACATTTCATCTATCGTGCTGTCGATGCTGTCGGCCTTTTTGTCGCCTTTACCGGTCGCATCCACGCCGCGAAAACGCTCATAAAGCGTGGCCGTCGTCATCGAACACACGGCGTTGAAGTAGTGGAAAACGCGCACGCTTTCGCCGTCGAGCTCGTCGGTCGGGACGTCTGCCAGCGTGGCGAAACCGGCATCGAGCTGAATCTCGCGCCAGTCGCTCAGCTCCGCGTTTGTCTCCGCGATGGCGGTCTTAATTGCCCGGCGCAGGCGCACGGGGGAAACGGTCTGTTCCAGTCGCATTTCTTCCCGCACGCGCTTCGGATCAACGTCAGGAAAAAACGGGGTGTTTTTGATTACCGGCTCGCTCACGCCCGGTGGCGGTATCACCACGCCCGGCACATCCTGCGGCTCTTTTTTTTGCTCAATAATCAGCGTCGTCATGACAACCTCGGGTAATGGGTGGGCGGTGGACGCCGGTCGCAGTCAGGGCAATTGATACCCGCATTGAACGGCGTGCCGCCCGGCTCGGGGAGCGCTCGGTTAACCTGCGGCTTTTGCCGCCTTTGGTGGACGCCCGCGCCGTGCCGCTGGTTTGGCGGCAGGTTTGCGCGTGCGCGGTTGAGTCGTTTTGGTTTTCGGTGCCGGTTCGGGTTTTGGCCTGAGCTGGCGCGCTAACTGCTCGATATCCTTTTTCACCCCGATAGTGCTTTCTAACTGGATCGCACGCTGCAGGTGCGCCAGCGCCTCCGGCAGTTGCTCCGCATCACGCAACACATAGCCGGTGATTTTGTGCAGCTTCGCACGCACGATATCGGGCATATCCGCGCGCTCGGTCAGCGCGATAGTGTCGAGCAGGTTCGCCAGCTCGACCGGCTGTTTTGCCGTCAGCAGGCGCTGCGCGGCGATCGCGACCTCTTCGGCCAGCAGGCACGGCGTCGGACGGCGACCGACCGGCATGGTGAGGCCGTAGGTCATGGCGTAACGGGCGATTTCCAGCGCCCCGGCGATATCGTCAGCATCGAGACGCCAGAGCATCACCGTCATGACGATG
>JAJUHI010000049.1 GCA_029267955.1 Sporobacter termitidis
AACCAGGCTCTCTGTGTCTACTATTTCCACTACGCCCCGGTCCATTTTCCCTCGTGTCAGCATTGTTCATCACCATTTACATTTTACCGCATATACGCGAAAAAGCCCAGCTTTTGCTGGACTTTTTCGACAAGCTGAAAAACCGCACATGCATGCGGTTTTTATTGTTTTTTTCTGTTTTTATTTGCGGACGAAGAGGATACCCAAGCAGACCGGGCCGCAGTGGTGGGAGATGGTGCAGCCGGCGTGGGATATGATGATCTCACGGAAGGGGCCCCGGGCCTTGACGGCCTCGTATACAGAATCGACGATTTTCTGGTCCAGGCCCGGCGGGTGGGTGATGAATATGCGCGTGTAATCGATGTCGTCCCGGCCGGTGAGCCGGTCGTCCACGTACTGGAGGATGACCTTGTCAAAATTGCCGCGGTACTTTTTGCCCACGTCCATCTTGCCGCCGATCACCTCGATACAGGGCTTGAGCTTTAAAACGTTGGCGCCCAGGGCGGCGACCCCGGAGCAGCGGCCGCCCCGGTGCAGGTATTTCAGGGAGTCGATCACGAAGCTGGCTTCGACCTTGGCCGTCAGTTCTTTGAGCTTAGTAACGATTTCATCCGGCTCCATGCCGCTCTCCGCCATGAGGGCGGCGTTTAAGACCACATGGCCGATGCCGGAAGAGAGATTCCGCGAATCCACAACGCGCACCTTCGGATAGTTCTCCGCAGCCAGGACGGCGTTCTGGTAGCAGGCGGAAAATTCGCTGCTCAGGCTGATGTGGATGATGCAGTCAAAATCCTTTGAAAGCTCTTCAAACTTCTCTTCAAATTCCCCGACGCTGACGGCGGACGTCTGGGTGACGCCGGCACCGCTTTCCACATAGTCAAAGATGTCCTGGGGCTGTATCTCGATGCCGTCAAGATACCCCTTGCCTTCCTTGATGATGGTCAGAGGGAATATGTATATATCGTGCTGCCTGATAAGCTCTTTTGTCAGGTCGCAGGTGCTGTCTGCGGTGATTTTGATACGCATACCCTTATCCTCCTTAGTTTTATTAGATTATATCGTGATCGGGTGTATCGCGCAATAGCAAAGGCGCCCGGGCATAACAAAAAAGGCCGCCCGGATTTGAGCAGCCTTTTGCTATGTTCGGCAAATTTACTGTGCCAGTTCCTCGTAGACCGAAACACATTTGCGGTCGCGCCCGAGCGGCTCGAAGCGGACCCTGCCGTCTACCAGCGCGAACAGGGTATCGTCTCTGCCCCTGCCTACGTTGACGCCCGGATGGATTTTCGTGCCCCGCTGCCGGACGAGAATGTTGCCGGCCAGAACAAACTGACCGTCGGCGCGCTTGGGACCAAGGCGCTTGGACTTGCTGTCACGGCCGTTCTTTGTTGAACCGACGCCCTTTTTATGAGCCATAATTACACCTCCAGATTCGTGTTAACGGAAATCCCCTTAAACGGAGATTTTATCGATCTGCACCTTCGTGTAGGGCTGTCTGTGGCCCTGCTTCCTGCGGTAATTTTTCTTCGGGCGCATTTTGAAAACGATGATTTTCTTGCCCTTGCCGGTTTTGAGGACGGTGCCCGTGACGCTGGCGCCGGCCACGGTGGGGGTGCCGAAGTTCTGAATACCGTCGCCCACCACGGCGAGCACCTTGTCAAAGGTGACCTTTTCATCGGCGGCCTGGGGGAGCTTCTCCACGTAAATCACGTCGCCCTCGGCAACACGGTATTGCTTACCGCCTGTTTCAATGATTGCATGTGTCAAACTGTTTCACCTCTTAATATACAGAGACTCGCTCTCGGGGCGGAAAACAAACCGTTTTCTCTTTCGCGTATCGCACCGCAATACATAGCCCGTTCAAAGCGGCCTTGTTAGTTTAGCATTTCGTTAAGATGATGTCAACCTTATTATCTAAATATTCATAAAACAACCTTCCCGGGGAGGGAAGGCTGAAGGCTAAACGGATACATCAGCTATTTCGCGTACATCATCCCGATCACCTTCTGGGCGAAGGATTCGGTGACCAGCCGCTTTAAAATCAGCTGGATTTTTGACATAAAGCCGATGGAATAAAAGGGCCGCACGCGCTTTTTCAGGGCGATGGCGCTGATTTTGCCGCCCACGTATTCCGGCGTCATGCCGTTTTTCTCGTCGCGCTCCATGACGCCGACGGAGCGGCTGATTCTGCCGTTGTAGACCTCGTCGCCATCATGGCGTTTATGCCGTATCTGATTGGAATTCGTATCGCCCGGCAGGATGCAGCAGACGCTGATGCCGAAGGGCTTGACCTCGTTGGCCAGGGCCGACGCGAACGTGCTGACGGCGGCCTTTGACACCGAGTAATACGCCTGAAAGGGAATGGGAAACGGCGCGGCCATGGAGCTGATGCAGACAATCCGGCCCCCGCCCTGACGGCGCATCTGCGGCAAAACGGCCCGGACGCAGTTGACGGTGCCGAAGAAATTGAGCTCCAGAAGCTTTTTGACCTCGTCCGTCTCGATAAACTCGATGGCGCCCGACAAAATCGTCCCGGCGTTGCAGACGAGCACGTCGATGCGGCCCTCGCGCTCGATAACGGCGGCGACGGCCTTTTCAACGGACGCGGGGTCCGTCACATCGCCGGCCAGGTGCGTGACGCCGGGGTTGTCCGCCTGGCTCCGGCTGAGCTCATAGATTTTGCAGCCCTTTTTGGCGAAGCTGGCGGCCGTGGCGTAACCGATGCCGCGGCTGCCGCCCGTTAGAAGCACGACCTTTGACAACGCTATCCCACCAGAACTTTCTGAATAATGTCCATCGCCTCGTCCAGAATCGGCTCGGTATGGGTGGCCATGTAGCTGGTGCGCAGGAGGCATTCGTTTTGCGGCGTGGCCGGCGGCAGGGCCGGGTTCACGTAAACGCCGGCGTCGAAGAGCGCCTTGGCCTTGACCAGCGTGTTGGTGGCGTCATATGTATAAATCGGGATGATGGGCGTGGACGACATCTTGATCTCCAGGCCCCGCTTGATAAGACCGTCTCTGGCGTACGCGGACAGCTCCAGAAGCCGCGCCGGCAGTTCCGGATGCTTCTTTAAGTACCGCAGCGCCGCCAGCGCCGTGGCGCAGTTGGCCGGCGTCAGGGAAGCCGAGAAAATAAAGGGGCGGGAGTTGTGGCGCACGTAGTCGGCCACCTTGGCGTCGGCGGCCATATAACCGCCCAGGCTGGCAAGGGATTTGCTGAAGGTGCTCATCAGGATATCCACTTCGTTTTCCAGGCCGAAGTAGTGCGCCGTCCCCCGGCCGCCGGGGCCCAGAACGCCGAGGCCGTGGGCGTCGTCCACCATGGTCCGGGCGCCGTATTTCTTGGCCAGGGCGACGATTTCGGGCAGCTTGGCAATGTCGCCGCCCATACTGAAAACGCCGTCGGTGACGATGAGCTTGCCGGCGCTTTCCGGGATGTTTTTCAAAATGCGCTCCAGATCGTCCATATCGCCGTGCTGGTAGCGCACCATCTTGCCGAAGCTCAGGCGGCAGCCGTCGTAGATGCTCGCGTGGTTTTCCCGGTCGCAGATGACGTAATCGCCGTGGCCGACGATGGCGCTGATGATACCCAGATTGGACTGAAAGCCCGTGGAAAAGGTGACGGCGGCTTCCTTGCCGACAAAATCGGCCAGCTCGGCCTCCAGCTCCAGATGCATTTCCAGCGTACCGTTGAGGAACCGGGAGCCGGAACAGCCGGAGCCGTATTTTTCAAAAGCCTTGATGCCGGCTTCGATAATCTCCGGGTGGGTCGTCAGACCGAGATAGTTGTTGGAGCCGAGCATGATCCGGCGTTTGCCCTCCATGACCACCTCGACGTCCTGCCGGGACTCCAGGGCATGAAAATAAGGGTAGATCCCCTGCTGTCTGACTTCGTCTGCCTTCGTATAATTGTAGCATTTTGTAAAGATATCCATATTACAATCACCTTACCTGCCGCAGCCGGCGGTATCAGCCGTCAGCTTCGGATTGTGAGTAAATACTAGGACTAGAATAGACGGATTGCGCGGTGCTGTCAACCTAAAATTCTCCCGCGGCGGCGCACAGCCTCGCTGTGCGCCGCTGTGTGCCGCCCCAGGAAAGACAGCAGCCGGCAGATGGCGCGAATATCTGCCGGCGCTTATTTTTAAATGTTTATGTTTAACCTTCGACGATTTCCTTTGTGTCCCGGGCGATGACAAGCTCTTCGTTGGTGGGGATGACAAGCACCCGCACCTTGGACCCCTCGCCGGTGATATCCCGGAACTGGCCCTTGAAATTGTTCTTCTCCTTGTCGATATAGATGCCCAGGCCGTTCAGCCGGCCGATGACGTCTTCCCGGAGCTCCGGCGAATTCTCGCCGAGACCGGCCGTAAAGATGATGGCGTCGGCGCCGCCCATGGCGGCCATATAGGCCCCGATGTATTTCGTCACGTCATAGTAGAAGCAGTCCAGCGCAAGCTTTGCCCGCTTGTGGCCTTTGGCCGCCTCTTCCTCGATGTCCCGGAAATCCGACGAGACGCCGGAGATGCCGAGGACGCCCGAGTCTTTGTTGAGCACCTCCATGACCTGCTGGAGCGAGAGACCTTCGTAGTCGGCGATAAAGGAGATAATGGCCGGGTCGATGCTGCCGCTCCTCGTCCCCATGGGCAGGCCTTCCAGGGGCGTGAGGCCCATGGTGGTGTCGATGCTTTTGCCGTCCTTGATGGCCGCCAGGGACGAACCGTTGCCCAGGTGGCAGGTAATCAGCCGGGAGCCCTCCGCCGGGATGCCCAAAAACTCCAGGGCCTTTTGGGAGACATACCGGTGGGAGGTGCCGTGGAAACCGTACCGGCGCCAGCCGTGCTTTTCGTAATATTCATAGGGGATTGGATAAATATAAGCATGCTCGGGCATTGTCTGGTGAAACGCCGTGTCGAAAACCGCCACCTGCGGGACGCCCGGCATGACCTTCTGACAGGCCTTGATACCCATGAGATTGGCCGGATTGTGCAGCGGGCCCAGGGGGATGCAGTCCGTTATCGCGGAGAGTACGTTATCGTCAATAAGTACGCTCTTTGAGAACTTCTGGCCGCCGTGGACGACGCGGTGACCCACCGCGCTGATATCCTCCAGACTGGAGATGACGCCGTATTCCTCGCTCGTCAGCTTCTCGATGACGGCGTTGATGGCCTCGGCGTGGGTGGGCAGCGGGATGTCCGCCTTGAAAACCGGTTTCCCGTTTTCGGGTGTGTGCTTGAGGCGGCCGTCGATGCCGATCCGTTCACAGATACCCTTGGCTGCGACAGTTTCCGTATCCATATCAAAAAGCTGATACTTCAAAGATGAGCTGCCTGCGTTGATGACTAGTACGTTCATTTTCCAAACCCCTTGAATAATAAATATGTTTTCAATACAATAGAACAAACGCTATTTTATAATGAACTTTTTTATATTTCAACAATTACCGTTGCTATTGGAGACAATCGATTGAATATCGTCGGCATCATATGCGAATATAACCCCATCCATAACGGACACCTGCGCCATATGGCGTCTACGCGCGGCGCTGTCGGCGGGGACGCGGCCATCGTCTGCGTCATGAGTGGGAACTTTGTCCAGCGGGGGGACCTGGCCGTGTTTGAAAAACATGTCAGGGCACAAGCGGCGGTCCTCTGCGGCGCGGACCTTGTCCTGGAGCTGCCGCTGCCCTACGCCCTGTCGTCGGCGGAGAGGTTTGCCCGCGGGGGCGTGGCGCTCCTTGACGCGCTGGGAGTTGTCACCCATCTCTCCTTCGGCAGCGAGGCCGGCGAGATCGCGCCGCTTTTGGAGCTGGCCGAGGGCCTTTTAGCGCCGGAAACGGCGGCGCTGCTCCGGGATGAAATGAAATCTGGCATCTCCTATCCGGCGGCCTGCCATAAGGCGGCGCGCCGTCTGATGGGCGACAGGGCCGACCTGTTAAGCACGCCCAACAACGTCCTTGGGATCGAATACCTCAAGGCGCTAATAGAGCTTGGCTCCGCCATCACGCCGGTGACCGTGCGCCGGACCGGCACGCAGCACGACGGGCCGGGCCCGGAATCGGCTTCCCATCTGCGGCGGCTGTTTAAGGGCAGCCAGCAGCCCTGGCGCCTGATACCCGCGCCGGCCGCCGCCCTGTATCAAGACGCCGTTAAAAACGGTCGCGGGCCGGTTTTTATCGAAAACGCCGAACAGGCGGTGCTGTCACGTCTTAGGATGCTGCCCCGGCCGGCCTGGGCGGATTTGCCCGACGCCACCGAGGGCATACAGGACAGGCTCATGCGGTACGCCGGGACAGAGCCCACGCTGTCCGCCGTCCTGGAAGCGGCAAAAACGAAACGGTACCCGCTCTCGCGCCTGCGCCGGATGGCGCTGTGCGCCGCGCTGGGCCTTACCGACGGGGACAGCCGTCAGATGCCGCCGTACGCCCGCGTGCTGGCCATGAACCGCCGCGGCGCGGAGATTCTCCGGCAGATCAAGGCCGCGTCCGGCCTGCCGGTAATAACGAAGCCCGCTCAGGCAAAGCTCTTGCCCGGGCCGGCGCGCGCGTTGTTTCAGAAGGAATCGGACGCCACTGATTTTTACGTCCTGGCGTACCCCGGCGCATCAAACCGTGCCGGCGGCCAGGAATGGACCATCAGTCCGCGGCTTGTCTGATTTTTGAAAGGGCGGGTGACCCCATGCTGCATATCAAGTTCTACGAGTCCGTTGAGGACAGCTTGCTGACCTTTGCCTGCGTCGTCGCCCGCCATCGGGGCAGGTGGGTTCTCTGCAAGCACCGGCAGCGGGATACGTACGAATGCCCCGGCGGCCGCCGGGAGTCGGGCGAGGCCATTTTGGAAACGGCCCGGCGGGAGCTTTGGGAGGAAACGGGAGCCCTTCGTTATTCTCTCGAGGTTTGCGGCGTTTATTCTGTCACCATAGGCGACGTTGAGACCTTTGGGCTATTGTGCTTTGCGGATATCGCGGCCTTCGGGCCGCTGCCGGCGATGGAGATTGAAAGGGTCGAGTTTTTCGAAACCCTGCCGCAGAATTGGACATACCCCGAGATTCAGCCGAAGCTGATTGAAAAGCTCATAACGGATGGCAAGTGCTTCAGCGCGTCATAAAAGCAAAGCTGCGTCGCATCCTTGCTCGGCATCTTTGCTTTTGGCGTCTTTATCGGCGTCTTTGCATTTGTTTTTTATAATATAGCACGTTTGCTACCATTATCCAATGACATAATCTATGACAATACGCCGAAATATTTGTAATATTTTACGATTTAACTTGTCTTTTTTACAAAACCGGAACTAAAACCGCCTGTTTAAACGGGCTTGAGATAGGGTGAAACGCCGTTCCGGCGGTGTTGTTTTTGTAAAATGATACGGTCGGGCGGATTTTAAGGCTTGCCGGCCGGGTTTGAGGCCTTTTCCAGCCGATAGAGCGGCAGATAGGCGATGAAAATCATGGTGATAAAGCAGGCCAGGCCGCCCACCACGTTGGAAACCGGCTCGGCCAGGAAGACGCCCTTGGGGCCCAGGCCCCAGAGACGCGGCAGGAGGACCGCCAGGGGCGCGACGATAAAGGCCTTGCGCAGCAGCGAAAAGAAGATGGCGGACTTGGCGCGGCCCAGCGCCTGGGACACGGTCTGCCCGGACATCTGGAACGTCATGAAAAAGAAGGTGGCAAAATAGATCCGGAACGCCGGGACGCCGTGGGCCAGCAGCTCCGGGTCGCTGTTGAATATCCGGATGAACGCCGTCGGGAACAGCATGATGAGTGCCCAGGGGACGGCGCCGGCGATGAGGCCGGCCGTGGTGGAAAAGCGGATGCCCTGGAGTATCCGACCGTATTTCTGAGCGCCGTAATTATAGCTGAGCACCGGCACGGAGCCGCTGACGATACCCATGAGCCCCACGGACGCCACCTCCCGGATGGCGTTGATGACGGTCATGATGCTCACATACAGGTCGCCGCCGTAATAGAGCAGCGTCTTGTTGCACACAATCTGCACCAGGCTGTTTGTCAAAAACATCACAAAGCCCGACACGCCCAACGCGGCGATGCGGGCGGTGATTTTCAGCTTTAAGGCCATGTGCCGGAGCCGGAGCTTTAAAATGGCCTTCCCGCCCGACAGGAAACGGACCACCCAGAATGCCGAGGCGGCCTGGGCGATAACGCTGGCCAGCGCGGCGCCCGTCACGCCCATGTCGAGTACGAAAATAAAGACGGGGTCCAAAATGATGTTGATAACGGCCCCCAGCGCCACCGTCACCATGCCGAACTTGCCGAAGCCCTGGGCGTTGATGAAAGGGTTCATGCCGAAGCTGATCATCACAAGGACCGTCCCCAGCAGATAGACCGTTAAATAGTCCGAGGCGTAAGGGTACGTGGCGTCGCTGGCGCCGAACAGGTACAAAAGCGGCCGCTTGAAGACAAGGCAGACCGCCGTCAGCACCGCGCCCAGGAGCACCAGCAGCATGAAGGCGTTGCCCATAATGCGCTCGGCCTCGTCCTTGTCGCCCCGTCCCCGGGCGATGGAGCACAGCGGCGCGCCGCCGGAGCCCACGAGATTGGCAAACCCCAGCACGATGGAGATCAGCGGCAGCGCCACGCCCATGCCGGTGAAGGCCAGCCGGCCGTCGGGAATGTGGCCGATATACATCCGGTCGACGATATTGTAGGCGATATTGATCAGTTGCCCGAAGGCCATGGGCACCGCCAGACTGATGATGGCTTTCGGGATGCTGCCCTGTGAAAAATCGTTTTGTTTGCTGTCCATGTCTCGTTAATCCTTCGCTTGATGCTTCTTATCATAATCCTTTGGCGGGGCGGATGCAACAAAAAATGCCGCCCGGTTAAATCCGGGCGGAGATTGTAGACAAACCGAAGATTCGTTCTCGGAGCCAGGTTATCAGTGAAGGTAGGGCGGGGGCTTGCCCCCGTCCTACAGCTCCGCTACGTTCTACCATCGGCCCGCTGGGGTCAGCGGGCCCTACGGTAGAGGCGACCTTGCGTGGCCGTCTCACACTCGTAGGGCGCGCCGACCTCGGCGCGCCGCCCCGCAATCGCCTCCAAGGCTCCTTCACTCCGCGGCTTTTTTGATTTTTTCGTAAATGTGGGGCAGATTTTCCTCCAGGTTGTAGGATTTGTTGTCCGGCCCCGTCCAGATGTGAAAGGTCCGCGCCGTGTTGATGGGCTCGCCGCCGCCCAGATCGTAGGTCTCGTATAAAAGCTCCAGCTTTTTCGGCGCGAAGGAGCCCATTTTTGTGATGATATAAAGCGTCTGGGGATACGTGGCCGGCTTCTTGTACTGCAGATGCAGGTCCACCATGGCCGGGTTGACGCCGATGGAGCTCATTTCAGAAAAGGAAAAGCCCAGTTCTTTGAAAAAATCCATCCGGGCAATTTCATACCAGATGGGGTAGACAGCATGGTGTACGATGCCCATACGGTCGCAATCCGGGTACCGGACCTCAATGTGCGTTTTTGTCTGCATGTTGTCTGCTCCTTTGCTGTTTCGTCAAGGCTAGTTTATATGTTTGCCGCTTTTTATGCAAGAGCGCGCTTAATGCTTTATATGTAAACAGGTATGTACAAGCTTACATACCTGTTTTGCGGCGGGTCGGGCAAAGCTACGCCGCCTTGAGCATGGATTTGTCCGATATGGTGTCCAGCATTTTCTCCACGGAGATGCCGTAACCCCGGGTTGGGTCGTTGACAAGCACATGGGTCACCGCGCCCACCAGCTTGCCGTTTTGAATAATCGGGCTGCCGCTCATGCCCTGGACGATGCCGCCGGTCTGGCTGATGAGCGCCGGGTCGGTGACGGAGATCATCATACTGCGCCCGACGGCCTCCGCCCCGGTATAAATGCGGGTGATTTCCACTTTATATTCCTTAACCTCGGTGCCGGCGACGTTGGATAAAATCGTGGCCGGTCCCGTTTTGATCTCCGAGCTGCGGGCCACCGGCAGGGGCCGCTTGCCCCGGGTCAGCTCCTTTGTATCCATAATGCCGAAGATGCCGTTCGGCGAGTTCTGCGTCAGCCGCCCCAGGGCTTTGTCAAAGTTGAAGGAGCCGTGCAGCTGGCCGGGCATGCCCGCTTTGCCCAAAACAACGTCCGTCACGGTGGATTTTGTAATCGTGCCCGTGCGCAGCGGGATAATGACGCCCGTTTCAAGGTCGTTGACGGAATGGCCCAGCGCGCCGAAAACGCCTGTTTTAGGGTCGTAGAAGGTCAGGGTGCCGATGCCGGCGATGCCGTCGCGCATCCACAGGCCCAGCTCGCATTTGCCGTCCGGGGTCTTGTGGGGCGTCAGCTTCACCGTCACGGTGTTGCCGCTGCGCATGACCTGCAGCGTCACCGTGGAGCCGTCCAGCTTATTGACGGCGGCCTTCAAGTCCTCCACGGTGGAAACATGCTCGGAACCGATCTGCGTGATAATGTCGCCGGCCGTGATGCCCGCGCTGCGCGCCGGGGAGGCGGAGACGCCGTCGCCCAACACGTCCGACACGCCGACGACCAGCACGCCGTCCGTCTGAAGATTGATGCCGACGGCGTTACCCATTGGGATCAGATAATCCGCGTCGTAGGCCGCGGCGCTGCCGGACGTTATAAATGAAACGGATAAAATAATGCATATCGTTAAAAGACCGGCGGTAACCGGTTTTTTCATGAATGCCGCACTCTTTCTGAAAATCCCCATATCGTTCAACCCCTTTTCTGATACGGAGCGAAAAACAACATTTGCATGTAATTTCCCTCCTCATAATTTGACACAGCGTTTGTCAGAGCGTTTTTAATATGTCCCCACGTGGCGAAAAAAGCGCCGTGACAAAGTGTCAATTTATTTCTGTTCTGGACTGGAAGGCCTTGTCTTGACTGTGTTTGTGAGATTTTCAGCGCGGGCCGTGCATGATTTTTTTCGTTTTGTCATATTTTTATTGATTCGATTTATTTCCTTATCGGAAAGGGTGACGGATGTGCAGCGTTTCCATAAGCTTTGTCCGGGCGATACCGGACCCATGGCGGAGCTTTTACAACTGGGGCTGGCCCGCGCCGGGCTGGACGTGGCGGTCAGCGGCGTCTTTGACCGGGACACGGCGTCGGCCCTCCGGGAATTTCAAAGCCGGCATTGTCTTGATGAGACCGGCGCCGCCGATGAAAAAACCCGGCGGGCGCTGATGCCTTACCTGACCGGTTACAGAAGGGTAACCGCCGGAGAGGGGGATACTCTTGAAAGACTTGCAAAGCGGTATGGCGCGGACCCGGCGGCCCTCCGGACGGCAAACCCGGCGCTGTGCAACTCTCAGCCGGCGGCGGGGCAGCGGGTGACGGTGCCGCTCCCCTTTGACGTTGTACCGGACAACGTCTCCTTTACCTCGCTGGCGCTGTCCCTGTGCGCGGCGGGATTAAAAGCCCGGTATCCCTTCTTGGAAACCGGCAGTATCGGCAAAAGCGTCATGGGCCGGCCCATCCGCCTCTTCCGGCTGGGCCGGGGCGTTACCCAGGTGCTGTACAACGGGGCCCATCATGCCAACGAATGGATTACCAGCCCGCTTTTGATGCGGTTTCTGGAAAAATACGCCGCCGCGGTGGCCGCCGGCGGTAAAATATTTGACATTGACGCGCTGTCATTATACAGTGAAATTACACTGAATATGGTACCCATGGTCAACCCTGACGGCGTTGACCTTGTCACGGGATATCTCTCTCACGGCCCCTGGTATGACCGCGCCGCCGCCCTAGCCAAAAGCGCGCCGGAGATCGCCTTTCCCTCCGGGTGGAAGGCCAATATCAACGGGGTGGACCTCAACCTCCAATACCCCGCCGGGTGGGAAAACGCCGCCGCCATCAAGGCGGCGCTGGGGGTCACAAAGCCCGGTCCGCGGGACTATGTGGGCCTGTCGCCCCTGTCGGAGCCGGAGAGCCGGGCGATGTATGAATTTACAATGCGCCATGACTTCGCGCTGACGCTGAGCTACCATACGCAGGGGCGGGTTATCTATTGGAAGTATCTCGATTTTGAGCCAAAAAATTCATACAATATCGCGCTTAATTTTGCCGACGCCAGCGGGTATGATGCCGAGGAGACGCCGTCGGTGTCCGGATATGCCGGCTACAAGGACTGGTTTATTTCCTGCTTTGACAGGCCGGGTTACACTGTCGAGGCCGGCGAGGGCGTCTCGCCGCTGCCGCTGTCCCAATTGGGACAGATATACGAGGAGAATG